>JAANWY010000188.1 GCA_018263655.1 Anaerolineales bacterium
GCAAAAAGGCGAGTTGAACACTAGGCGGCAATTGTTGTTGCTCTTGCTAGAACACCGATTTGGCACGGTGCCGGTACGGCTGGTGTTGCGCATCAATAAACTGACAGTTGACGATCTGAGCCGCCTGTACAACCTGGCCTTGGACGCGTCCAGCCTCTCCGAGATCGACGAGGCCATCAGCGACGTGGCCGGCTAGCCAGTTCAGCGAGACGGTCTGCGCCATTTATTCATCAGCAATCAGCCATTCGATCGCGCATCGTCGGACGTTCGATTGAGGATTGCTTATTCAGCATCACGCAACACGTATCACGAAAGGCAAGATCATGAGTGATTTCGAAGCGTACAAGAGCGGCCACGGTCCCATTCCCGATACGCAGCTCATCTGGCCTTTGTACGGCGCCGGCTGGGATAACCTTGGACGCAATGACGGCCCCATCGAGGCGCCCGTGCCGGAGCCCGAACCGGACCAACTCCTGGTGCGGCATGATGCGACCGGCCTCTGCTTCTCCGACATCAAAATCATCAAGGCCGGCCCCACTCACCCCCGACTGGTGGGGCGAGACATGGAGAAAAACCCCGTCGTCCAGGGCCATGAAGTCAGCCTGACCGTCGTCAAGGTTGGCGAAGAGTGGCAAGATGAGTACAGCGTTGGAGACCGCTTCGCCGTTCAGGCCGACATTTACAACGATGGCGTGAGTACGGCCTACGGCTATCGGATTCAGGGCGGCCTCTCGCAGTACGGGGCCATCGGTCGCGAGGTTCTGGATGCCGACGAAGGCTGCTACTTGCTGCCCATCTGGCCCGAAGCCGGCTACGCCGAAACGGGACTCACTGAGCCCTGGGCCTGCGTCGAAGCGGCCTACGTCATCCCCAGCCGATCGACCGTCAAACCCGGTGGGACTGTCTGGATCGTCGGTCTGAACGGAGCGGACTACGTGCTAGATGGTGAGTTCAATCCGAGTCGGGTGATTGCCACGGACGTGCCGGCAGATATGTTGGTCACCCTTGAAGACTCGTCATCCACTCGTGGGTTCGAACTCGTCGGCGCTTCTTTCCTCCCACCTGACGGAGCGAAGGAGCGTTACACCGGCGGCGGCGGCTTCGACGACATCATCCTGCTCGGTCACCCTGAACCGTCGTTGTTGGAGGGAGCTGCCAACGCCCTGGCTCGCGATGGCTATCTGAACCTCGTGAGCCGCGAACCCGTTGGCGCAGTCGTCAATCTGGACGTCGGGCGCATCCACTACGATGGTTGGCGCTACGTGGGCACAGCCGGTTCGGACGTCTTGGCCGCGTATGAAAGCAACCAGCGTTCCGAGTTGAAACCCAGTGGGAAGCTGTGGGTTCTGGGGGCCGGCGGTCCCATGGGCCAGATGCACGTCCAACGGGCACTGGACTCACCGGAGAAACCATCTCTCATTGTCGCGACTAATCTGAGAACAAATCGGATCGACGTCGTTGAGAATCTGACATCTGATGCCGAGAAACACGGTATCGAGATGGTTTGCCTGACAAGACAAGAACTCGGGCCACAGCGCTATTTCGAGCGTCTGCGCGACTTGGCCGGCGCCGACGGCTTCGACGACATCATAGTCGTTGCCGCAAGCGCCGATGCCATCACCGAGGCGGTGCCGTTTCTTGCGAAAGATGGCGTCTTCAACATTTTTGCCGGCCTGCCGCGCGGCACCACGGCCCCGATCGATCTATCCAACGTGGCGCTGCGCAATGCGCGCTTCATCGGCTCCAGCGGCTCCAAGATTGCCGATATGCAGCGGGTGCTGGACAAGGTTCGCGATAGGCAACTAACCACTCGGCGCTCAGTAGCCGCCATCTCCGGCATGGCGGGCGCCGGGGATGGACTGCGCGGCGTCGCCGAGGGTTGCTTCGCCGGCAAAGCCATCGTGTTCCCGCAGATTCCAGACCTCGGCTTGACTCCGCTCTCTGAGCTGAAGCACGCGCTGCCCAACGTCTATGCCAAGCTGGAAGATGGCCGATACTGGACCAACGAGGCGGAGGTTGAGCTACTGCGGACTGTAGTTCCATAGAATAGTAGATAGTAGTCGGTAGACGGGGGATTGGGGTATGCCGGACGGCAGGCAGAAGCCCTTGAGAGCGAGCTTCACAACGAATTTCAGGACCCATCGAGTTTGTTGCCAGGTCACTCGCAGAGCATTCGATTGATCCGCGAATTCGATGTGAAGTGGACCTCGGATTAGTAGCACGGCTGTCAGCCCGCCCCCTGACTACGTCCGTCGTGCCGACGGGCGTCTACCGTCTACCTGAGAAAGAAATGACGATGCCTGGTAAAACAGATCTACTGAACGAATTGGTTGCCATGAGCCACTGGCTGGGCGATCCGTCGCGTGACCTGGCCATCCTAGGGGAGGGGAATACCTCAGCGCGGGTCGATGATGCGAGCTTCTTCGTCAAGGCCAGCGGCATGAGTTTAGGGGAAATCGAGCTAGACGGGTTCGTCGAAATTGCATTCGAGCCGATGTTGAATTTCCTGGAGCACGGGGAGGTCTCGGATAATGTCACGACAGAGGCCTTCATGGCTTCGCGAACGGACCCGACCAGCTCGCTTAGGCCCTCGGTGGAAACGCCGCTGCACGCTCTCGCGTTGACGGTGGGGAGCGCCGAGTTTGTGGGGCACACGCACCCCACGGCCGTCAACGCTATCATGTGTTCGCAGCAGGCCGAGGAGGCGATTGCCGGCCGGCTCTTCCCCGACGAGATTGTGGTCTGCGGGCCGGCGCCGGCCTACGTGCCGTACACGGATCCTGGCCTCCCGCTGGCCCGCAAGGTGTGGGAGGTTATCGATGACTACATCGACACCTACCGCGAGCCTCCGAAAGTGATTCTGATGCAGAACCATGGCTTTATCGCCCTCGGCGAGTCCTCCCGTGAGGTGCAGAATATCACGGCCATGTACGTCAAGGCAGCGCGCATTCTGGTAGGCACCTACGCGCTGGGGGGCCCGAGGTTCATGACGCCCGAGAATGTGGCCCGCATCCACACCCGTCCCGATGAAGATTACCGCCGACGGGAATTGCGAAGCCTCATCTTCAATGAGAGCCAGGATCAGAATGAGTAGAACCACCACGGGTTGGAGCGAACCCCGACGTAGTTTTGTTGCGGAAGGTGTGCAATGACTCAAGCGTATACCCAGCGTTTCTCTGTGGAAGGTAAGCGGGCGCTAGTGACCGGTGGTTCCAAGGGCATCGGCGCTGTCACGGCGGAGGTGTTGGCCAAAGCCGGCGCCGACGTAGCGATTGTGGGGCGCGATCAGGAAGGTCTGGCCAAGACCGAAATGGCGATCCAGGCTGCCGGCCGGAAGTGTCTCGTCATCGAGGCTGATCTCGCGACAGTTGACGGTCCGCGCCAAGCCGGCGAAGCAGCCCTCGAACACTACGGCGTCGTGGACATCTTGGTCAACAACGCCGGCGTTGCCCCCCTCGACAACCTGCTCGAGATGTCGGTCGAGGATTGGGACCTCACGCAAGCCGTGAACCTTCGTGCGCCATTCCTCGTCGCTCAGACCGTGGCTCCGAAGATGATCGAGCAGGAAAGTGGTAAGATCATCAACGTCTCGTCTCAGGCCAGCGTGGCGGCGCTGGATGACCACGCCGCCTACTGCGCTTCCAAGGGCGGTCTCAACATGCTCACGCAAGTGATGGCCTTGGAATGGGGACCGCACAATATTCAAACTAACGCCGTTGCGCCGACCGTCATCCTCACCCCCATGGCCGAGAAGAATTGGGGGGACCCGACCAAGAGCGAGCCAATGCTGGCCAAGATCCCACTAGGCCGTTTTGGTCAACCGGTGGAGGTAGCTGATTTGATCCTGTTCTTGGCTTCGCCGGCCTCGGACCTAATTTGTGGTGAGACAATTCTGATTGATGGTGGCTATACTGCGCTATAATAGTAGGACGATCCCTTAATGCAGAGAAAGGACCACATCGTGGACCGTAGAGATGTCTTGCTGCACATGGAAGACATGAACAAGGCCTTCCCTGGAGTGCAAGCACTGTCGAACGTAGATCTAGAAGTGCGGGCCGGCGAGATCCACGGGTTGATCGGAGAAAACGGGGCCGGCAAATCGACGTTGATGAAAATCTTGACCGGTGTGTACACCAAAGACAGCGGTCAGCTACGCATCGAGGGAGAACGGGTCGAGATCATCGATCCGCACCACGCTCAGCAGTTGGGTATCAGCATCATTTATCAAGAATTCAACCTGATGCCCAACCTGACAGTAGCGGAGAACGTGTTCATTGGGCGCGAACCCGACCGATTTCAGTTCATCCGCTGGGGCGATCTCCGACAGCAAACCCAAGAACTTCTGGATCTGCTTGGCATCCACCTGTCGCCGAGAGAAACCGTTCGCGATCTCAGCGTCGCTGAACAGCAGATGGTAGAAATTGCGAAAGCACTCTCTATCCAGTCGCGTATCATCATCATGGATGAGCCCACCTCGGCCCTGACCGATACCGAGGTCGAGTCCTTGTTCCACATCATGCGCAGCCTGAAGGAGCAAGGCCTGGGTGTGATCTTCATCTCACACCGGCTGGAAGAGGTGTTTGAGATCTGTGACCGCATCACGGTCCTTCGCGACGGGGAGAACGTCGGCACGCGTAACGTTGAGGACGTGACCCCGGATGAAGTGATTCACATGATGGTCGGGCGAGCCCTAGGTGAGCTCTTCCAAAAGGAGACCAGTGCGAAGTCCGGTGATGTTGTGCTGGAAGTTCACGATGTAATGCGTACCGGCACAGTGCTGGACCCCAGCGCCATCGCCTTGAACAACGTGAACTTCCAATTGCACCGAGGCGAAATTCTGGGGTTGGCCGGCCTCATCGGTTCGGGCCGAACGGCACTCGCCCGCGTTATCTTCGGCGCAGACACGATGGATCGCGGCGAGATCTACATCGATGGTGAGCGAGTAGACGTTCACTCCCCCGAGCACGCTATCCGACACGGGATGGGCTTCGTACCCGAAGACAGACAAGGCCAGGCATTGATTCTGAGCATGGCTGTACGGAAGAACGTTAGCCTAGCCAAACTCGGCGACCTCACCAACTACGGCTTCGTAGACGGCGTTGAAGAGAAGCAAATCGTGGAACACTACGTGGACACACTTCAGATCAGAACACCGAGCCTGGATCAAAAGGTCATGTACCTGAGCGGTGGGAACCAGCAGAAAGTGGTGATAGCCAAGTGGTTGGCGCTCGAGCCCAAAATCCTCATCATGGATGAACCGACCCGCGGCATTGATGTCGGTGCCAAGGCAGAAGTCCACGCCCTGATGAACCAACTGGCACAACAGGGGGTTGGAATTATCATGATTTCGTCGGAGCTCCCAGAGATCTTGGGCATGAGCGACCGCATCCTCTGCATGCGCGAGGGTCAGGTGGTGGGCGAACTCAGCCGAGACGAAGCAACACCAGAACGCGTAATGCGCCTATTGACCACGGAAGAACAAGTCGAAGTTCACAACGCACAACCGAAGCAGGAGAGGCGGAACAAACATGAATAGAGCAACAGACGCAGCCGTCGAACAACAACCCGCCAAAGAAACGGAAGACCGTCAGTTCGATGTGACGGCAGTGCTGGGGCGCTTCGCAGCGCTCATATTCCTGATTGTCTTGGGCACTGCGTTCGCAATTCTCGAGCCCGCCTTCGTGAATCCCATAAACCTGTTCAACGTCCTGCGGCAGGTCTCGGTATATGGGCTGCTCGCAATTGGCATGACGTTCGTCATCCTCACAGCCGGCATCGATCTCTCCATTGGCTCTCTCTTGGCATTGTCTGGCCTGGTGGTAGCGGCTGTCGAAAAAGGCAGTACCGGCCTCCTCACCGGTGCAGCGGCCGGTGAAGCCAGTGGTTACCCGCTGCCGGTTGCCATCTTGGCGGCCGTCATCGTGGGCATGGCCGGCGGGGGCCTCCAAGGGTTGGCCATTACGCGCCTCAGAGTACCGCCTTTCGTTGTGACGCTTGGGGGCCTCTCAGCCTTCCGAGGCGCAGCGCTCGTGTTCTCCGGTGGGCAACCCATCAGCGCATTCAGTGAGGACTTCCGATACTGGGGGCAGGGGTTCATCGGCCCCGTCCCGGTGCCGGTCGTCATCTTCCTTTCTTTCGCTGTGCTGGCCTATATCGTGCTGCGTTACACGCGTTATGGACGCTATATCTACGCCGTTGGCGGGAATCTCGAAGCCGCTCGATTATCGGGCCTAAACACCGATCGCCTGGTTGCCAGCGTGTATGTCATCATGGGGTTTTTTGCCGGGTTGTCAGGGTTCGTCTTAGCCGCACGCCTCAATTCAGCCGAGCAGGTGGCAGGTCTGGGCTACGAACTGACAGTCATCGCCGGCGTTGTCATCGGGGGCACCAGTCTGTTCGGTGGAGAGGGTGGCATCTTCGGCACCATCATCGGCGTCCTCCTCATCGGCGTACTGAACAATGGCCTGACGCTGATGAACGTATCATCCTACTACCAACAGATCATTAT
Organism: Anaerolineales bacterium; assembly: GCA_018263655.1. Taxonomy (GTDB): domain Bacteria; phylum Chloroflexota; class Anaerolineae; order Epilineales; family JAANWY01; genus JAANWY01. The sequence goes on from JAANWY010000188.1 coordinate 6,509, forward strand.
CGGCATCATCATCGTCTTCGCCGTCTTCTTCGACCAGATGATCAAACGACGTCAACGCTAGTGACCAAAAAACGTATTCGTTCAGGTGACCGGCACTTCCAAGCAGATTGTGGCGACAACAGTGCTTGTGCTGTGCCTAAGACGGTGATTTTGAGGTTGATTCCGCAAGTGCCGGTCACCTTACAGTGCTTTTCCCGTACCACCTGAACGCTTACCAAAAAACAAGGAGGTGATGCCAACGCTAGAATCACAGAACTTACGTGGTTGAAGCCGTGGAGACGCCAATCCACTGCGTAGTTGCCCGATTACGGACAGAGGTAGCCGCTGAGGCTACCCCACAGCCCTGGTGTCGGTGAATCAAACCGTCCAAGGGCCTCACTTCAAGGAGGAGTAAATCATGAAGCATAAGCGAATTCTCAGACTAATTAGCTTGACGGCGATTCTGGTGATGGTGATAACGGCCTGCGCACAGCCGGCCCCACAGCCGGCCGCACCAGCAGCCGAAGAAGAAGCCGCACCAGCCGAAGAGAAACTGACAATCGCGCTGTCGATGCCGGACATGGCCTTCCCGTTCTTCGTGTTCATGGAACAGCAGGTCAAGGACGAGGCCGCCAAGATCGGCAACATCGAGATCGTCACGCTGGACGGCGAGAATGCGTTGCCGAAGCAGACAGCCGACATGGAGGCCGCCATCGTCAAGGAGTATGACGGCGTCCTCATCAGCCCCATCACAGCCG
>JAANWY010000189.1 GCA_018263655.1 Anaerolineales bacterium
GATTGCGTCTCGCGATTGCGTCTCGCGATTGCGTCTCGCGATTGCGTCTCGCGATTGCGTCTCGCGATTGCGTCTCGCGATTGCGTCTCGCGATTACGTCTCGCGATTACGTCTCGCGATGGGCGAAGGTCTCCCGACCGAGCCCGTTTCGCCTCGGTCAGGAGACCTTCGGCGATCAAAAGGCTGTTTCTGAACCGAATTTAACATTGTCAAGCTAAAGGGAGTGTTTACAGAACATGGGTGGAGAAACCATGGGTGGAGAAACAAAGAAAATCCCAGTCAGGCAGAAAAACGGAGAGACTAAAGAAGCGTGGAAAGCCGAACGGAAGGCAAGGCCAGAGTCGGATTCCGCCTCCGCCGAAAACGCCGAGGATGCCACGCGGCCGGCGCTTGACGAGAGCGTCGTGGAAGAGTTCGAACGTGAACTCGCAGAGGCCCGGCGTAAAGCCGACGAACACCACGACAAGTATCTGCGCGCTGTGGCCGAACTGGAAAATGTCCGTAAGCGACTGGAAAAAACGTACCAGAGCCGCGTAACGCAGGCGCGGCGCGATCTTCTGCGGAAAATCTTGGATGTAGCCGACAACCTGGAGCGGGCGTTGGGGACAGCCGAAGGCGGCGGCGACATTGTCGACGGGGTAGACTTAACCTACCGCCAACTGCAGAGGCTGCTTTCCGAGCAAGGCGTAGAGCCCATCGAGGCTGTGGGTCAGCCATTTGATCCGATGAAACACGAAGCGGTGAGCGCTGTCCCGACCAACGGCGTGGAGGATGAGACAGTCGTCGCTGAGGAATTGCGGGGCTACACACACCAGGACGAACTTCTTCGTCCATCCCGGGTCTATGTTGCCAAGGAGGAGCTATCTGCGGGGCAATAGGGACGACGCCCAGCACACCACATATGGAATGAGAATTAAATAACTTGCCCATTTGAGCAGGACCGTATAGCTTCAAATGAGCAAGTTATTTAATCACGGTTCCTATGGAACGGTCAGCGTGGACAAGAGTCCGTGTTCAACCGCTGGATTGTCGTCCAGCGGGAGCGTCACGGTGATCTACTGACGCAGGCTCGTACGGGAAATGATGCTAAGTGGGTGGGGTAGATGGAGTACAAAAACTACTACAAGATCTTAGGTGTTGACAAGGGCGCAACCCAGAAAGAAATCAAGTCGGCGTACCGCAAGCTAGCGCGGGAACATCACCCGGACGTGAATCCGGATGATGCCAAGGCCCAGGAACGGTTCAAGGACATTAACGAAGCGCACCAGGTCTTGGGCGATCCAGAAAAACGGGAGAAGTACGATCAACTGGGTTCCAATTGGCGCCAGTGGGAGCGCACGGGCGGCCGGCCCGAGGACTTCAACTGGGGGCGCTGGGCCACAGAGCCCGGCGGCCAGCGGGTCCACGTCCGCTACGGCACACCGGAAGATCTCGAAGATATCTTTGGCGGTGCCGGCTTCGGTGGCTTTTCCGACTTCTTCGAGCAGATTTTCGGGGGTATGAGGGGTGGTTCTCGCCCGGCGCCCGACGTGGCCGGCTGGCCGCAATCTCAGCGCCAGCACGGGCAGCTGCGCAAGGGTCAGGACATCGAACAGTCTGTCGAGATCACACTGGAAGAAGCTTTCCACGGGACAAAGCGGTTGTTTCAAACGAACGGCAGCCGGATTGAGGCCTCTATTCCCCGAGGAGTGAAATCCGGGTCGAAGGTGCGCTTGGGCGGCAAGGGCATGCCAGGTGGCGCCGGCGTTCCACCAGGCGACCTATACCTCAAGATCAAAGTCAAACCTCACCCGGCCTTTGAGCGCAGAGGGGCCGACCTGTACGTGGACGTCGATGTCCCGCTCTACACCGCCCTCTTGGGTGGCGAGGTGCGTGCCCCCACATTGACCGGTGACAAGGTGCTCACGATCCCAGCTGAGACCCAAAACGGGCAGGGCTTCCGGCTGTCCGGGCAAGGCATGCCACGGCTTCGGCATCCGGACGAGCAAGGGGATTTGTATGCTCGGATGAACATCATGCTGCCCAAGAACTTGACCACAGAGGAGGAAGAACTCATTCGCCAACTGAAAGCGCTGAGGGAGTAAGCGGTTGCTTCATCACTTAGACAAAGCCTTCGACGGGCTCAGGGCAGGCCCTAAATTCGGTTTGCTGTTTGTCAGTGCCGTCCTCGTATTCCTGCAGGCTTGCACCGGGAGCGCCGGCCTGAGCCCAGTTAGCGTCAACCCGGCACCGGCCTGGATTGGCCTGCCGGCTGTTGCCGCGCCGGCGCCGCCCTTGGCGCTGCCGGCGTCCGTCCAGATCGTCGACGATGGGGATGAGCGCCGGTTCGTCGAGCTCTTCGAGCAGATCAATCCGTCCATCGTGCATGTGCACGTAGATCGAGAAGGGGAAGCATCTACTCGGGAAGCGCTGGGCCGGCGGGTACTGCAAGCTCACGGGTTCGGCGGCTTTCGCGGATGGGTCTCAGACCCGAACGGCGGTTCCGGTTTCCTGCTCGACGGCGAGGGTCATGTCTTGACCACGAACCGGGTGATTGCAGGTGTCGCCGGTGACATCGAGGTCACGTTTGCTGACGGGACGTCAGCACCGGCCACGCTGGTCGGCGCGGACGCAAACACCGACTTGGCTGTCCTGGAAGTGGATCGTGCGCCGACCACAGCCACACCACTTCAGTTCGCAGACTCAGACAGTCTGCGTGTGGGGCAGCGAGTCGCAGCATTGGGTAATCCGCTCGGGTACGGGAGCGCCATGACGGTCGGCATCGTCAGCGCTACGGCGCGGAACGTCAGCCTCGAGATCCAAATTGACGGCGGCTTCTTCACAGTACCTGATCTAATTCAGACCGACGCGACGGTCATAGCCGGCATGGTCGGCGGGCCGTTGGTCGATCTGGATGGGCGGGTGATCGGGGTAATGGGCGTGGACACACTTGGGTTTGATGCGGCTGGAAGCACGCGAGCCGGCGGCGTCAGCTTGAGCGTCCCCACCTCCACCATCAGCCGTGTGGTGCCGTTCCTGTTGGAGAAAGGCCGGTACCCCTACCCCTGGCTCGGCGTTTCCGCCAGGGACTTGGACCCCCAGACAGCTACGGCCATGAACTTGCCCCCGGATCAACACGGCGTTCTGGTGGTACGCGTATCGTCAGGCAGTCCGGCGGAGAAGGCTGGGCTGCGTGGTGGTGATCGAGAAGCACCTGAACTCGGCCTGGGTGTGTTGGTGGGGGGTGATGTCATCGTCGGATTCGAGGGTGAGCCCGTGAGCAGCTTTGACCAGCTCGTGTCACTTCTGTTCCGCAAGGGAACCGTGGGTGAGACCGTCACCTTGGCCATCATCCGTGACGGTGAGTCAGCACAGATGCCCTTAACGTTAGAGGAAAGACCGTAATGAAATTCATCCGACTCCTAAGTGGCCCCCGCGAAGTTCTTTCATGCTGTCGAAGGTCTCCTGACCGAGACGTAGGGGGCATCGGTCGGGAGACCTCGCCCAGCTTTATCAAGGTACTTATTTGGGGCTACTTAGTTGTCTCGGCCAGTCTGTTCCTGCTGAGTTGTCAGACGGCGACGCTCGAAACACCAAGCTCCGGCGCCCCAGCGACCGCTACAGTAACGGTTCGCCAGGCCGCTGATCCGACTCAGAGCGATAGCCGACGGCAGGCTCAGGAAGGTGGTCGACTGGCGGCAGCTACCCCGACACCGATCATTATCCGCACCGATGCAGAAGCCGTCGAGCAGTTGCTGATCAACGTCTACGAGCGTGTGAGCCCGGCCGTCGTGCACATCGACGCAACGACAGAGAGAGCGCAAAGTCCTACCGGTTCCGGTTTTGTGTTGGATATGAGCGGTCGCATCGTCACCAACAACCACGTGATTGCCGATGCTGAACAGATTGACGTCAGCTTTGCCGACGGCACGCGGGCTGAGGCCGAGGTGCTCGGCGCCGACCCGGCGATTGACCTGGCAGTGATCCAGGTCAATGTCCCGGCGGAGGTGCTGGTGCCTGCTGAACTCGGCAATTCGGACACCTTGCGTGCTGGGCAGCGGGCCATCGCCATCGGAAACCCCTTTGGGCAGTTCGATCAGTCGATGACGGCCGGCATCATCAGCGCTCTGGGGCGCGTCCTGGACCCAACCGACGAGGGTGAATTCATTCCGAAGCTGATCCAGACCGATGCGGCCATCAACCCGGGCAACTCGGGTGGGCCACTGCTGGATTCGGGTGGCCGAGTCATCGGCGTCAACACATTGATTTTCTCGGAGACGGGAACATCGACCGGTGTAGGATTCGCCGTGCCCGTCAACACGCTGCGCCGATCGCTGCCGGCTCTCTTGGAGGGGCGGCAGGTTGGTCAGCCGTGGCTCGGGATTGCCGGCCCGCCGGAACTGGATGCAACGCTGGTTGAAGAACTGGGCCTCCCGGCCAGCACCGGCGCCTACGTGAGTTATGTGTTCCCGGGCGGGCCGGCCGAAGAAGCTGGCCTCATCGGCGGCAGCACGACTGCAGATGGCTCGCTGAAGCCAGGCGGCGATCTTATCATCGCCGTCGATAGCGTGCCAGTGGAATCCTTTGACGGCCTGCTGCGCTATTTCTCGGACGAAATGCGGGTCGGGCAGATGGTAAAGCTGACTGTACGGCGCGGGGAGCAAACCCGCGTTGTTCCGGTGACGTTGGGCGAGAGGCCGGACAGTTGATGAGCCGTCGGGCACTGCTCGGTATTCTGTGCGGGTGGTTGTTGATCGGTTGTTCTGTCGCTCAACGCGTACAAATAGCAGACCAGTCTCCAAGATCTATTAACGTGGACACATTGCTGGAGCTGGTCGACTTGGAAGAGCAACTCGTCACGCGGGTCTACGAGCGGGTTGGGCCGTCTGTCGTGCACATCACCAGCCAAGCCATCGCACCGAGCCCAGTTCACGGCATCATCCCGAAAGAAGGGACTGGTTCAGGGTTCGTCTTTGACACCGAGGGGCACATCGTTACGAACTTCCACGTGATACGGGAGGCGCAGGCGGTCCAGGTGACGCTCCAAAATGGGGCGACGGTACCGGCGCAAATGGTTGGCGGCGACCCACTCAACGATCTGGCCGTGTTGGAGGTCGGTGTGCCCCCGGGACAACTGACGCCCGTGACTCTGGGAGACTCAGAGAATCTGCGTGTCGGTCAGCGGGTTGTCGCTATCGGCAATCCATTCGGTCTGGAGCGAACGTTGACAACGGGTGTCGTCAGCGCTTTGGGTCGCAACCTGAACGCCGGGAATGGGCGCGTGCTGGGCGACATGATCCAGACGGATGCGGCCATCAACCCAGGCAATTCAGGCGGTCCGTTGCTGGACTCGCGGGGCCGCGTGATCGGGATCAACACGGCGATTCAGTCGTCCAACGGGGGAGCCGTCGGTATAGGCTTTGCGGTATCGGTGGAGACGGTCAAGCGCGTCGTGCCGTATCTGGTCGTGCAAGGCTACTACCCGCACCCGTGGCTGGGTGTCGAGTTTTACGGGATCGGTCCAACTTTGGTGGGGCAACTCGAATTGCCCGTAAGCGAAGGGTTGTTGGTGTCGCAGCTTGTCCCCGGTGGGCCGGCGGCGAATGCCGGCTTGCGCGGCCCGCGAGAGGTTGTAGACATCGGTGGACGGACCTACGGCATCGGTGGGGACATCATCCTAGGCTTCGACGGCCAAGTTGCCACCGACGCGGACGAGTTGGCGGTGTATCTTGAGACCGAGAAACACGTCGGTGACCTGGTCGTCTTGAGCGTCCTGCGAAACGGCCGGCGCCTTTCGATCCCGGTCATCGTAAGCGAGCTACCGCGCTAGACAGACGCGCTAGACAGACGCGCTAGACAGACACCACGTGAGAATGACATCTAATATTAGACTAGTACAGCTCGGCGGATTACGTCTCGCGATGGTCTCGCGATGGTCTCGCGATGGCCGAAGGTCTCCCGTCTGCGTGCGTCGCACGCAGACGGGAGACCTTCGGCCATCAAAAGGCGGCCACTGGGGCAAATCTAACAATGTCAAGTTGACGAGTGGTTGAGGGTGTTGTTGGAAATGTCTGAACGACGACCAGACGAACCGTGTTACATCATCAGCGTTGCAGCGCGTCTTGCGGATCTCCATCCTCAGACCTTGCGTCACTATGAACGGATCGGCTTAATCAAGCCGGCCCGCGCATCGGGCAATCGGCGACTCTACTCCGAGAAGGACCTCGAGCGATTGCGCCGGATCTCTAGGTTGACGGACGAGATGAGCGTGAGCTTGGCCGGCGTCGAGCTGATCTTGGAGATGCGTGAGGAAATACGCAGAATGGAACAGGAAATGGATCGGATGCAGGCCGAGTTGGAAGCAGAGGTGCGACGCTTGCAACGACGTCTAAGGCGAACGTCATAAGAACATCATAAGGTGACTACTCAGGCACTTCGTGCCTACACAAGAAGAGACCGGAAAAGGTGGGGGTGTGGGGGACGGCCGCCCCCCACACCCCACCTTTTCCGCATTTCTTAATTGCGAGGGTGGTAGCCTGAGTAGTGACATCATAAGAACGTCATAAGGGAGAAAGGGACATGGCAGCCCCAATGCAGCAACAAGTACGATCAGCTCAGGATCGAGAATTGGATCTGGAGGTTGAGAGAGCTTTGCAGCGATACGATCCCATCCGAAGCTCAGGTTCTCCGATTCAGGTGAGCACTGAAAACGGTGTCGTCACGCTGACGGGCTTGGCGCGCAGCCGCACGATGAAGTTGATGGCCGAAAAGATGACGTGCGAGATGCCCGGTGTGGCCGATGTTCGGAATCAGTTGTTGACAGACACGGACATCGCATCGTCGGTTGCGTCAGAATTTGCGACGAATGAGCGGCTTCGCCCAGCCGGCGGCATCATCCGTGTGAAGTCGATCCTCGGCGAGGTTTACCTGGCCGGCGACGTAGCGGCAGACTCTGTCGAGGAGGCCGAAGAACTCAGAGCACTGGCCGAGCGTCTCGCTGAGGGCACATCGGGCGTGACGCGTGTCATCAACAGCGTTGTGGCTCGCGAGCGCGGCCAGGCGGTTGCAGCAGTGACCGAGGAAGAAGAAGCAGGAGGACTCACGGCGGTGCAAGAGGCCGATCTGGACGAGCTACGCGAGAGACGGTCCGCCTGGTCTGAGCGAGCAGCCGCTCAGACATAGCGCTGCAGCGTTGGAGACCTTCGGCCAACGGGAGGGACACGGTCGGGAGACAAAGCGGCGACCGGCCCCAGCGGTTGAATGCGGAAAAGATGGGGGTGTGGGGGACGG
>JAANWY010000019.1 GCA_018263655.1 Anaerolineales bacterium
AGGCGTAGCGTTGTCCTGAGCGTGTCGAAGGGTTGCCGACCACCACTAGTAGTGATCGGCATAAATGAGTCACCAGTTGGCATCGAGATCACGGCTAGCATCCTGAGTAGGCCGGAACGCAGTGGAGGCCGTATCGAAGGGTGCGGCTTCAGGATAGTACGGTACTTAGGATCGAGCCGCACCCTTCGATACGCTTCGCTACTCAGGATGCTCATCCCGAGCGACGTCCTGAGTTCATCGAAGGGCTTGACGAGGGGCTGTCTTGATCTAACTGGTGAAGGATTTATGCCGAGCACTACTAGGTGCACGGCCCATCGGGGCGTAGTGTGGACGCCCATCTGCGCCGGGTGGGCGGGGTCTGAGACGTCGAGAATGCGCAGGGTGCCGGCGCTGTCTGCGACGTAGGCGTAGTCCCCTTCCACGAAGACCACCCTGGCCTCTTCGTCAGTGTGGCCGATCATCTTCACGCGCCCGGAACCGGTGTCCTCGGCAGGCGGCTCTGGCTCGCGTTCCGTCGTGATCGTCGGTCGTGTGGTCGATGTCGGTGTGGGCGTGTCTGGTGGGAGCAGGGCCTCGTTTGGCAGTTCAGGCGTCGCGGATTGGATAGGCGAGGGCGCCGGCGTAGATATTGGTGCTGGCTGTGCCGGCGCTCCTCCCTTGCAGGCGGTGGCGAGGAATGCCACGCACAGTACCGTAAGGATGTTGCGTTTCATCAGTCTGCCTATCGCTTCGTATCGTCGACTACATGATTCTACAGTACTTCACATAGGCAGTGCAAGTGTAACTTCCCAAGGCCAGGAATTCTAAATTTGAAACAAGTTTGTAAGCGTTCAGCTACCCTTGCGAAGGTTAGGAAGAACCTTGACACTTTTGGGTAGCAGGCCAACCGTGTTGGCCGTCGAAAGCGAGCCAAACTTCGCATTTCGGAGCCGCCCAACGCGGTTGGGCTAACTACCCATGGTGTTAATTGTCAACCAGGGTTCTGGCTAAACTGAACCATGCCTTAAATTTGAAGGGTCTTCAGGATTTCGCGTGGTCAGTCTTCTCCATTGGGCGAAGGTCTCCGATTCTCCATTGGGCGAAGGTCTCCGATTCTCCGTTGGGCGAAGGTCTCCGACCGAGCCCCCCAAAGACCCAGGGCCTGTCGAAGGGTTCGAGGTATGTACATTTCACAAGTGACACAACTTGACATCCAAGTTATGGGGAAACTCCAGGATTGATTCTTGGACAAAGTGGCGCCGATGGAGTACAATAATACAAGAATACAAGCGTACAGTGTTCATCTATCCGAGACACAACGGACGACATCAGGAGGCAATTTGTGGCTGAACAGGTCGACTACGACGCTCTACGCGAGGCCGAGGAGTATGGTTTTGAGACACTAGACCGGCTGGAAGCAGCCGTCCAAGACTGTCCTCTGTGCCGTCTATCACACGCCAGGACAAATGCGGTCCCCGGGGAAGGTCCCACGGACGCCGAGATCATGTTCGTGGGGGAGGGGCCTGGTTTCCACGAGGATCGCCAGGGCCGGCCCTTTGTCGGCGCGGCCGGCAAGTATCTCGAAGAACTGTTGGAATCTATCGGACTGACGCGCGACGATGTGTACATCACCAACGTCGTCAAGTGCCGGCCGCCGGAGAACCGCGATCCCCGGTCCGATGAGGTCGAAGCCTGCCGGCCTTACCTGGATCGCCAGATCAAGCTCATGGATCGGAAGATGGTCATAACATTGGGCCGGCACTCCATGAATCTGTTCTTGTCCGAAGAGGCCAAGATCTCCCAAGTGCACGGCCGGCCGCGCAAAATTGGCGGTATCGTGTACTACCCGGTCTATCATCCGGCCGCCGGCCTACACCAGCCGCGCTGGAAATCCATCATCGAAGAAGATTTTGAGCGCATCCTCGAGGTACTCGCTCAGGCGCCCCAAATGCGCGACGAGGAGCCACCGGAGGATGCCGAGCAACTGAGTTTATTCTAACTTGACAATGTTAAATTACCCGGCGTGCTGGGCGAAGGTCTCCTGACCGAGCGGCGTCCTGAGCCTGACGAAGGGCCCCATTCGCCTCGGTCAGGAGACCTTCGGCGAGCAAAAGGCTGTTTCTGAACCGAATTTAACATTGTCGAGCTAACCATAAGGAGGTGTTCTTTGACAAGCAAAAAGTTACGAATCGTTCCCCTGGGCGGACTCGGGGAAATCGGTCGCAACATGACCCTAATCGAATACGGCGAGAACATTATCGTGATAGATTGTGGTATCATGTTCCCCGAAAGTCACATGCTCGGGGTCGACCTCGTCATCCCCAATACCGAGTACTTGATTGAGAACAAGAACATTGTTCGGGGTATCATTCTGACCCACGGTCACGAAGACCACATTGGCGCACTGCCCTATGTGCTCGGCGATGTGCCGGCCCCCATGTACGCCACCGGCTTGACGCGCGGCCTCATCGAAGTCAAGCTGGAAGAGGCCGGGTTGCTGCAGTCTGCTGATATAAACACCGTCGAACCCGGCGACCGGATCAACATTGGGCCTTTCCGGCTCGAGTTCTTCCACGTGAGCCACAGTATTCCGGGGGCTATCGGCATCGCTATCGATACGCCGCTGGGTCTGATTGTGCACACGGGCGAGTACAAGTTCGACTACACGCCCGTCGATGGCCAGCTCACCGACTTCCAGCGTTTAGCGGACTACGGTGGTCGCGGGGTGCTGTGCCTCCTGGCTGACAGCACCAACGCCGAGAAGCCCGGCTACACGCAGTCGGAGCAGATTGTGAGCGAGACTTTCGATCGCGTCTTCTCTCGTGCTCCCGGCCGCATCCTTGTCTCCACGTTCGCCAGCAACATCAGCCGGGTTCAGCAGGTCATTGATACAGCGCTGCGGCACGGCCGGCGCATCGGCGTTGTGGGCCGCAGTATGGTCAACAACTTCAAAATGGCGCGCCAGCTTGGCTACATCCAGATCTCCGACGCTGACGTCATTCCGAGGGAGAAGTTAGATCATCTGCCGCCGGAGGAAGTTGCCATTGTGTGCACCGGCAGCCAGGGTGAACCTTTCTCGGCGTTGGTCCGCATGTCAAACCGCGATCACCGCTGGGTCACCATTCACGATGGCGATACCGTTATCCTATCGGCAACGCCCATCCCGGGCAATGAAGAACTGGTACACGCTACCCTGAACAATCTCTACCGTCAAGGCGCGACGGTGATCTATCATCAGCTCGAGCCGGTTCATGTGTCCGGCCACGCCGGCCGCGAGGAGCTGAAGATGATGCTGGGGCTTACGCAGCCCAAGTACTTCATCCCAGTCCAGGGCGAATACCGGCATCTGGTGCTCCACGGCGAACTGGGTCGGGAAATGGGCATTCCGAAGGACAACATCTTCGTCATCGAGAGTGGTCAGGTGGTGGAATTCGACGAGGATGGTGCACACCTGGCCGAGCAGGTTGCCGGCAACTACGTCTTCGTGGATGGTCTGGGCATCGGCGATGTTGGACAGATCGTGCTGCGTGACCGACAGCACCTGGCTCGGGATGGCTTCTTCATCGTCGTTGTGACAGTGGATTACGAGACAGGGGACCTCGTACACGAGCCCGAAGTCGTGTCTCGCGGCTTCGTGTTCATGCGCGACGCCGACGCACTCGTTGAGAGGACTAAAAATCGCGTCGTGGAGATCCTCAGCAATGGCGGTGGCAACCCCGAGGCATTGAACGCTAAGCTGCGCGCCGATCTGAGTCGATTCCTGTACAACGAAACCCGGCGACGGCCAATGATCCTGCCGGTTGTCCTCGAGGTGTAGGGCAGATTGATCTAGGTTGTCATGGCGCGGAGAAAACGCAAGAAGAAGCAAGGCTCTTGGTTCAACCTGGCGTCGGCGCGGCAGCGAGAGATTGTCGGTGTCCTGCTCATTGCCGTGGCCGGCGTCACCGTGTTGAGCCTGCTCTCTGCCAATCAGGGCCAGGTCACGGATACGTGGCTGCGCGTGCTGCGCCGGCTCTTCGGCTGGGGCTTTGTGCTGGTTCCTCTGGGCTTCGGCGCCGTCGGGTTCTGGATGGTGCTAGATAGCCTGGACGAAGCAAGCGACGTCGGCTGGGAGCGGCCACTCGGCGGTGTCCTTATTTTCCTGGTCATCATCATCTTGCTACACTTCTTCCCCTCTCTACTCCTCGACCATGACCCACGGACGCTGGCGGACAGCGATCGCGGCGGGGGCTTGGTCGGCTATACCTTGAGCCGTGTTTTGCTGATTGGTGTTGGCCCGTTGGGCTCGCTGGTTCTCCTGTTCGCACTGTTGGCCATTGGGTTGATCACGCTGCTCAGCTTGTCGCTGGCAGAACTCGGGGCGATCACGGCCGGCGTGTGGACGCGCATGCGGGCCGGCATGCGCGATCGCTACGACGACATCGTCATCCGGGCCCCGAACAGCCCCCACCCGCCCCTTGTCGAGGAAGAAAAGCCGGGACTCCGCGAACGCGTCATCGAGCGAGTCAAGGAGAGCAGCCCCATCGTGGCCAATCGTGCGGGGCGAACTGACGCCTCACCAGCTCCGCAGATGGCCGGTGCGCCGGCCGCGCAGCGTCGATCTGGCGCTGCGCCCCGCATCATCGGCGGGCCTGGACGCCGAAAATGGCGCTTGCCGCGCCTCAGCGACATTTTGGAAGTGAACGTCGTCCAGGAGCTTAGCCGGACCGAAATACGAGAGAAGGCCCAGATCATCGAGCAGACCCTGGACGAATTTGGCGTGCCGGCTAGCGTCGTCGAGGTCAATCAAGGGCCGACGGTCACACAGTTCGGCGTGGAGCCCGGCTACATCGAGCGCAAGTCCAAGGGCAAGGTCAAGCGCAAGAAAGTCAAGGTCAGCAAGATCAACGCCCTGTCAGACGACCTGGCCCTCGCCCTGGCCGCATCCCCAATTCGGATTGAGGCGCCAGTGCCCGGCCGACCCGTCGTCGGCGTCGAGGTGCCGAACAGCGACATCCACCTGGTGGCCCTGCGCGGCGTGATGGAATCGGAGCTGTTTCAGCGCGCCAAAGGGGCTCTGAAAATTGCCCTGGGCCAGGACGTCTCGGGGCAGCCGGTCGCCACCGACCTCACACGATTGCCGCACCTCCTCATCGCCGGCGCCACCGGCTCCGGCAAGAGCGTGTGCATCAACAGCATCCTGACCTGTCTGCTAATGGAGTTCACACCCGATGAGCTCCAGCTTCTCCTCATCGATCCCAAGCGGGTGGAACTGACTAACTTCGCGCATATCCCCCACCTCGTGGCGCCGGTTGTGGTCGACGTGGAGCGGGTTGTGGGCGTTTTGCAGTGGGCGGTTCGGGAGATGGATCGGCGCTACAAGCTGTTTGCCGAGGTGGGAGCGCGCAACATCGCAGCCTACAACCGGCAGACCGCGGAAGCCGGCAAACCGAAGCTACCCTATCACTTGCTGGTGATCGACGAATTGGCCGACTTGATGATGGCCGCACCCGACGAAGTGGAGCGGCTCGTCTGCCGGCTGGCCCAGATGGCGCGGGCGACGGGCATCCATTTGATCATCGCCACGCAGCGGCCTTCGGTCGACGTCGTGACCGGTCTCATCAAGGCCAACTTCCCGGCGCGCATCTCCTTCGCTGTAACCAGTCAGGTCGACTCGCGTGTGATCTTGGACACGCCTGGCGCTGAGCGGCTGCTGGGTCGAGGCGATATGCTGTGGATGGCGCCTGACGCCAGCAAGCTGCGGCGCTTGCAGGGGTGCTTCGTGTCCGACAAAGAGTTGGAGCGGTTGGTCCGCTTCTGGAAGGGCATGGGGCCACCGCCCGAGCGACGGTCCCGGTTCGATGGTCCGGGCGAGCCCGTCCAGGCGCCACTCTGGGAAGAAGAGCGTGCAGAGGAAGAAGAGGAGATCGATCCGCTGTGGGGGGATGCGCTGGGCGTGATTCACGAGCACGATAGCGCCTCAGTGTCCCTGCTCCAGCGCAAGCTTCGGATCGGCTATTCGCGGGCTGCGCGCCTGGTCGACATCATGGAGGAGCGGGGTATTGTGGGGCCGGCTCGCGGCAACCAGCCCCGTCCGCTTTTGCAGAGCCAACGGGACGACCGCGACTGGGTTGAGTTCTAACGCATTAGGAAAAAGCTGCACTACGCTCCGCCTGGATCGCCAGATCCAGGCGGCAGAGCGACGGATTGTCAAATCCGTCGCGAGTGTAAGTGTCACTTTTTCCTCAATGCGTTCTAACAGTTGACAAACGAAATTCGGCGACATATAATAGCCGCACAAGGGAGGTGATAGCCAAAACGAGTGCCCGTTCACGATCCCGTTCACGATCCCGTTCACAATCCCATACTTGAGCCATTCCCATCTATTTTCGCCTCTTCTCATGTTACGAGGTCTGTGGCTGTCCAAGCCACATCTTGTGCAAGACTCAAAGGAGGGCGATAGTCATCGTTTCGGCCACTTGTAGCGCAATTTGGTAAATTGCGCCTGGCAAGTTGCCAACTTACCAACTTGCCCTACATTTTGCGCTTATCTGGCCCAAACGATGACCAAGACCCAAAGGAGGAACTAATGAAGATGCGTGGTAAGTACGTCTTTCTAGGTGTTACACTGTTACTAGCCGTGGTTTGGCTGGTGGCTTGTGCTGGAGCAGTTCAGCCGACGCAAGCCCCTTCGCCTACAGAACCCCCACCCGCAGAACCCTCTGAGGCCGAAGAAGGAGCCGTGAAAGTCTGCCAGGTCACCGACGTCGGCGGCATCGATGACAAGAGCTTCAACGCCACAGCCTGGAAGGGTGTCCAGGATGCCATGGACCAGTTGGGCGCCGAGGGCCAGTTCCTTGAGAGCCAAGAGCAAGCAGACTACGCCAAGAATATCCAGGAGTTCATCGATGCTGACTGTGACCTCATCGTCACCGTGGGCTTCCTGCTGGGTGACGCGACTAAGGAGGCAGCCAACGCCAATCCAGATCAGAAGTTCGCCATTGTGGACTTCGCCTACGCGCCTGAGGACATCCCTGCCAACAACGTCCTCGGACTGACCTTCAACACGAGCGAAGCAGCGTTCCTGGCCGGCTACCTGGCGGCCGGCATGACGAAGACCGGCACTGTCGCCACTTTTGGCGGCCTCAACATCCCGCCGGTGACGGTGTTTATGGACGGGTTCGTTTGGGGCGTCGAGTACTACAATGAGCAAAAAGGTGCAGACGTCCAAGTGCTGGGCTGGGACCCCGAGGCGCAGGAAGGTACATTCACCGGTAACTTCGAATCGCTGGACGACGGGCGGAGCTACGCCATATCGTTCTTCGATGAAGGAGCCGACATCGTGCTGCCCGTGGCCGGCCCGGTGGGTCTGGGCTCTGCGGCCGTCGCCCAAGAGCGCGGTCTGATGATCATCGGTGTAGACACTGACTGGTACATCAGTGCGCCTGAGTATCAGGATGTGGAACTTACCAGCATCATGAAGAACATGGACGCAGCAGTCTACGCCGCTGCCGAGGCTGTCGTGGAAGACTCCTTCGAAGGCGGCGTCTACGTTGGCACGCTAGCCAACGACGGTGTTGGCCTTGCCCCCTTCCATGAATTCGCGGGTGATGCACCAGACGACCTGAAGCAGGAGATTGAAGAGGCTCGACAGGGCATTATGGACGGCACGATCAAGATCGGCGAGTAATGCTAGTTAAGAGTGAAGGGGTGGTGCGCGAACTGCCCCTTCACGCTCTCTTCTGGCATCAAACGATCCGCTTAAGAAACGAGGGGAAGGAGGGAAGAGCAAGGATCAGCGTCCTCGATTCCCCTCCGTCGTTTTCGAGTTCACGATCTTTGTTTGAACGCAACAACTCATTGTCAACACGTCATGGACTAGTCAATGAGCACGTGTCTTCTCAATATATGGGGGGACATGTAGGACGATTTGGTAAATCGTCAGGTCGAAATACCATTTCGACCTACATAGCCCCGAAATATTGAGATGATGTATGAGCACGATAGCAGAGAGCCCGACCACTGCCACGCCGCCAGTCCTTGAACTGCGCGGCATCACCAAGCGCTTCCCCGGCGTTCTGGCCAATGACAACATAGACCTCACGCTCGAAGCCGGCGAGATCCACGCACTGTTGGGTGAGAATGGGGCGGGCAAGACGACCCTGATGAACGTACTCTACGGCTTGTACGAGCCGAGCGAGGGTGAAATCTGGGTCCGTGGTCAGAGGGCCGGCATCCGGGAGCCCAATGACGCCATTGATCTTGGTATCGGCATGGTGCATCAGCATTTCATGCTGATCCCGCCCCTGACTGTCACCGAGAACGTGATGTTGGGCATCGAAGAAACGCGAGCGGGCGGCTTCCTCGATCGTGAGCGTGCCGCCCAGCGAGTACGAGAGATCTCTGAACAGTATGGCCTGGAGGTCGATCCAGAAGCCTACATCCGCGACCTGTCCGTTGGCGTCCAGCAGCGCGTCGAGATCATCAAAGTCCTCTACCGCGATGCGGACATCTTGATCCTGGATGAGCCGACGGCTGTGCTCACGCCGCAGGAAGTCGAGGAGCTATTCGATGTCATCGACTCCCTGATCGAGCAGGGCATTTCGATCATTTTCATCACCCATAAGTTGAAGGAAGTGATGGCTGTCGCAGATCGGATCACGGTGTTGAGAAACGGCCGTGTTGTTGGTACAACCATACCAGAGGAAACGACAGAGCAAAGTCTGGCAACCATGATGGTCGGCCGCGAAGTCAGCCTGGTGGCCGAGAAATCGCCGGCGCGGGGGGGAGAGCCGGTTCTAGCGGTAGAAAATCTGCACGTGCTGGGTGATCAGGGTAGCCCCGCCGTTCAGGGCGTATCTTTTGAAGTTCGGGCCGGCGAGATTTTGGGGGTGGCCGGCGTCCAGGGCAACGGCCAGACCGAACTCGTGGAGGCCGTCACTGGACTGCGGAAATCTGTTGCGGGACGGGTGACCATCCTGGATCGGGATGTCACCGATAGCTCTCCACGCGCGATCCTTGAATTGGGGGTGGGCCACATCCCCGAGAACCGAACCCGGGACGGGCTTGTGCTGAGTTATCCGGTCGTCAACAATTTGGTTCTCAACACGTACTACAAGCAGCCTTTCGCACACGGGATCAGGCTCAACGAGAAGGAGATGACTAGCCACGCGTCGAAGTTGGTCAAGGAGTTCGACGTGCGCACGCCGTCGGTGTGGGTGGAGGCCGCGAACCTGTCGGGAGGCAATCAGCAGAAGGTGATCGTTGCACGCGAGTTCTCCCGCCCCATCTCCCTGTTGATCGCAGCTCAGCCGACCCGGGGGCTCGATGTTGGCTCCATCGAGTACATCCATGGGCGCATTCTGGAGAAGCGAGACGAGGACAGTGGTGTGCTCCTCGTCTCCTCCGAGCTGGATGAGATCATGGCACTTGCGGACCGCATCGCCGTCATGTACCGCGGTCGTATCGTTGACGTCCTGCCGGCCGAAGCCACGACGCGCGAAGAGGTCGGTCTTCTCATGGCCGGCATCCGACCAGAGGAAGGAATGTCGTGAGTCAAGCATCCACTGCGGATCAAGTTCCGCCTCCCGCTCCTTCATCTGCCGCACCAGAGCGGGATTGGGCCGCTACCCTACAGACGGTGTTGCTGCCCCTCCTGGCGATTTTCACCGCGTTGGTGATTGGAGCGATCGTGATCGTCGTTTCGGATCCGGAAGTTCTCCGGCTGTATCGCGGCTTCTTTGACGCGCCGGGGGAGGCACTGCGGGCGAGCGCCGCCAGTGTAACCAGAGCGTACGGCGCTTTGATGGCCGGCTCCATCGGTAGTCCAGGCGAGGTTGTACGGGGCTTCGCGACCTGGGGTCAGACAGGCGATGGCGCGGCGCTGGTGACGTCCTTGGCCCCCCTCTCCGAGAGCCTCGTCGCTACTGTGCCGCTGATCTTCGCCAGCTTAGCCGTCGCCCTGGGATTTCGGTGCGGGTTGTTCAACATTGGCGCCGAGGGACAGCTCCTGATTGGCGCCCTGGCCTCGGTGTGGGTTGGCTACGCGGTGACGGGACTGCCGTGGATCATTCACATGCCACTGGCGGTACTGGCCGGCGCCTTGGCCGGGGCGATCTGGGCCGCCATTCCCGGCTATCTCAAGGCCCGGACTGGCGCGCACGAGGTCATCACCACGATCATGATGAACTGGATTGCCATCCGGCTGGTTGATTGGCTGATAAATGGCCCCATGGAGCGCCCTGGCGCGGCGGCCAAGACGCGCGAAATTCTGGCAACGTCTTACCTGCCACAGTTTTCGTCTGACCCCCGCGTTCGGTTCCACGCCGGCTTCTTCCTGGCCCTGGCCGCGGCCGCCTTCGTCTACTGGTTCCTGTTCAAAACGACATGGGGGTTCGAGATTCGGACGGTGGGTGCCAGCCCAGATGCGGCGGAGTACAGCGGTATGAACATCTCGCGCAACTTCGTTGTGGCTATGGGGCTCAGTGGTGCGCTGGCCGGCCTGGCGGGCACGGCCCAGGTGCTGGGGGTAACGCACTTCCTGGCCGCCGGCTTCTCACCGGGCTTCGGCTTCGACAGCATCGCCCTGGCCCTGCTTGGCAAAAGCCACCCGGCCGGCGTCGTGCTGGCAGCGTTGTTGTTCGGCACGCTGCGCGCCGGCGCCACCAAGATGCAGTCGTTGGCTCAGATTCCGGTTGACATCATCGCCATCCTGCAGGCTTTGATCATCATGTTTGTGGCCGCGCCGGCCATGATCCGCTGGATCTACCGCATCGGTGCCGAGCGGGCAGTCGGCGAGCAGGTCTTCACGCGAGGCTGGGGGGCGAGTTAGTGCCGGGGGACGGGAACAGCTAAATGACAACAGCGACACAGACAGTTCGGCGACGAGAGAAGTTGATCACCCGGGAAAGAGTCCTGGCCAGTATTTTCGTGTTGGCCGGCTTGTTCATCCTGT
>JAANWY010000190.1 GCA_018263655.1 Anaerolineales bacterium
ATTACGTCCGATGTTGGGCGAAGGTCTCCGACCGAGCCCGATTCCTTGCATTACGTCCGATGTTGGGCGAAGGTCTCCGACCGAGCCCGATTCCTTGCATTACGTCCGATGTTGGGCGAAGGTCTCCGACCGAGCCCGATTCGCCTCGGTCAGGAGACCTTCGGCGATCATGCAGCGCTACTTCACGAAATGTGACATTGTCGAGTTCCTGCAATTATCTCCCGCCAATCTCCCGAAGTCTCAAGAACTTGTCGCGTTGCTCTTCCATTTCTTCCAGAGAGGAAAGCGCCTCTGCCGCGATCCGTTCTACGATCACTTCGTCGCCTTCTGATAGGCCCTCCAGGACTTCGCTGTATATCCCATCGCTGAGCCCCGCACTGATCGCGACCTCGACTGGCTTCCCGTCGCGAATGACCTCCACCCATTTCCGACCGCCGCGTGTGTCGACGGCGCGCTTCGGCACGAGCACCACGTCTTGCCGCTCGGTGGCTACGATGTTGACATTGGCCGTCATATTGGGCAACAGGGTGACATCGGCCGGGTCGGCGACGATTTCCACGTTGTAGTTGATGACATCCTGGGTGGAGGTTCCCACAGGCGTGATCGTGGCCACAGTGCCCGTGAAGGTTCGTTCCGGATACGCATCGACAGTGAATTCCACACGCTGGCCGGGCGCCACCCTGCCGATATCGACCTCGTTCACCTCGGCGATGACCTTGAAGCCAGACAGATTTGTCAGGAGAATGAAGCCGCTGCGTACATCGCCCGGCTTGGACAGCGACGAAGACAAGGTCGCCGAGCTGCCGATGTATTCGCCCACTTCTCCGTTCACCTGGGCGACGGTGCCGGCCACCGGCGCCCGCAAAATGGCATTGTCCAGGTTCTCCTGAGCCTCCCATAACCGAGCTGTCGCGTTCTCAATACGCGCGCGGGCCGCTTCCAGGTCTTGCTCGTGGGCCGGCGCTACTGTCTTGTTGTAATCGGCTACAGCAGATTGCAGCGACGACTCGGCCTGCGCGATTTGAGCTTGCGCGCTTTGCAGCGAGGACGATGTTTGGGCTTGTGTCTGAATGAGCCGCGCTTGGGCCATGAGCAGACTGTTGTTCACGTCATGGACTTGCTGCTCGGCATTATGTAAGGCCGATGCTGCCTGCGCCTCTATCTGCCGGAGACTGACTTCGGCGCTGCGCAGGCTGGCGTTGGCCTGGTTGATGTTCTCCTGAGCGCTCTGCAGGGCGGAATCGGTCTGGGCTTGCGTCTGATTGAGCTTCGCTTGAGCATTTGCCAGGGTAGCGTTGGTCTGGTGAACGTCCTGCTGCGCGCCCTGGAGACTGGAGGCTGCCTGAGCCTGGGCACGCTTGAGCTCCGCTTGGGCCTGCGGGAGACGCACGGTAGCGTGCGTAATGTCGTTTTGGGCTGTCTGGGCGTTGCCGGCTGCCTGCGTCTGAGCCCGGGCCAGATCTGCCTGTTGTCGATCGAGTTCCGCCTTTGCCGAATCGACCTGAGATTGAGCATTTCGTCGGGCCTGATCCAGGTTCGCTTGGGCCGTTGCCAGGCTGGCGCGGGCGTCGTTCAGTTGAGTTTGCGCCGAAGTAATCTGTTGAGCGTTTTCGGCATTCACTTGCTCGAGGTTGATCTCAGCGTTGTTTACGCTACTCTGCGCCTGGACAACGCGCGTATCTGCATCAGCCTTCTGGGTCATCGTTGCGTCACTGTCGGATGCAACCCGGCTCTTGTATAGCTTGGTGCTTTGAAGTTCGGCTTGCGCGTTGGCCAAGCTTGTTTCAGCCGCGCGGCGGTTGGCGTCTGCCACCTGTTGGACGGCTGCCAGGTTAGCTTCTGCGTCAGCCACAGAGGTCTGAGCATTGCGCACAGCCACAGCTTCGGGGCCGGTCTCCACAGCCTCCAAATCTCTTTGCGCGTTTGTCAGATCGACGGCCGCGCTCTGAACGCCGGCCTGGGCCACTGCAATGTCTTTTTCATTCTGGGGCAGAACAACTTGCTCCAGGTTCACCTGGGCGTTCTGAAGCTCCGTGTTGGCCAGCCCCACGCTGTGCTGGGCGACCTCGATGTCGGCTGCGTTGCTGGCTTGGACGAGTTCCAGCCCGGCCTGGACATCGTGGACTTGGGTGACTGCGTTTTCGATCTCTTGCTGTACGGCCGCGATGTCGGCTGCGTTGACGCCCTTAACACGCGTGAGGTTCTGCTGGGCATCCGTCAACTGGATGGCTGCGTTGTCTACCTCCTGTTGGGTCGCTGTAAGGTCAGCCGCGTTGGTATCTCGGGTTCGGACCAAGCTCTTCTGAACATCATCCAACTGGACGACAGCGTTGTTGACTTCCTGTTGTGCAACCTGGAGGTCTGCCTCGCTGGTATTCTGGGTCGATTTCAGGTCCGACTGGTCTGTGTTCAGGGTCACGTAGGCAGATTGCACTGACGATTCGGCCACGGCCCGATCCTCCACTCGGGTGCCGGCCAGCAGCTTCTTGTAGTCTGCCAGCGCCTGATCCAGGTCAGCCTGAGCTGCGGCGACCTGCGCCTCGAGGACCGTGGTGTCCAACCGAGCCAGCACCTGGCCGGCCGTGACTTGATCTCCAACGCGGATGTTCAACTCGGCGAGCCGGCCCGGTGTCTTGAAGTTGAGGGCCAACGTCGTCAGGGCATCAATGGGTCCAGTAGCCGATACCATCTCCCGGATGTCTCCCCGAGTCAATATCTCCGTACGGTAGGCTGCCTGTTGGGTTTGCTGGCTGCCCCAAAACTGATAGCCGGCTACGGCGGCCACGCCTACGATGATGAGAATCACCGCCAGGCGCATCCCAACAAGATTCCGGAAGCGTCTCCACAGATCATCCAGTAGCTGAAGCACAATCAAGTCTCCTTATTCCAGCGGCGTCGTACAACTCACAACATTCGTATACGGCGAGAACACGTCGTCCGACTCGCGATGTGCCCGCAGGCGGAACCAGTATCGCGTGTCTGGCGCCAACTCCGGCACGCTGGCGTTTGTCGCGTTAGCGCCAACCGTGGCCACCTCGGTCCAGGTCTCGCCGTCGGTGGATCGCTCGACGCGGAAATTGCTCTCGCCGAGAGTGTAGTCGGCCCACTGCAACGTGATATTCGTCGGCCCTGCCGGTTGGCAACTCAGGTTGCCCGGCGCAATGAGTTCGGCCGGCGTGGGCGTGGGGGCCAGCGTGGGCGACGCCGCCGGCGTGGGCGATGGCGTCCACGTGTACGTTGGCAGCGGCGTGGGCGTGATCGTCGGCGTCTTCGACGGCGTCGGTGTCGTGGACGGCGTCAGGGTCCGCGACGGCGTTGGTGTTGGCGGTGGTTTGGAAACATCGAACGTCAACTGGTAGGTCTTACTCTCGCCGTATTGATCCAGATTGATCACCGTCGCCCAGCCGATACCATCTGCTGCGGATACAACCGTGACCTCGGAGGCCAGGGTCTCGATTGTCACATCGTCATTCTGACAATCCTCTGGCTCGCAGCCTGTCGCCCCTACAGCTAGAATGAGCTTGGTGTCCACCCCGAGCGCCAGATTGTCGGTGTAGATGCGGTAGCGACGGTCTGGTTTGATCCGGAAGCGAACCCGGTCGACGTCTCCGGTCGGGTAGAAGGAGTGTGTTTGCGTCTCCCCCAGGGCGATGTAACTGGCTTCCTCGGCTGTGTCGTCCGGCTCGTATCCGTCACGGCCCGAGGGTGCGGGCGTGAATTCGAGTGGCGCGGAGGATTCCGGTGCGGCAAACGTCGGGAGGGCCAGCGTCGGGAACGGCGTGCTGGTTGGAATGGTCGGCAACGGGATAGGGCTCGGTAGTACGAACGTTCTCGGTGTCGGGAGCGCCGGCAGGGTAATAGTGGGCGTCGGGACGGGCGTCGGCGTGGCTTGGTACAGGTCGAAGGGAGCCGCTGCCCGATGCTGGGTGCCGGGGACGAATGCCAGCACGTGAGTGTCGTTGCCGGCCGGCATCTGTGTCTCCCACATGAAGTTAGCGAAGAACGTTCCTTCGCGGGTGGTGGTGACGGCGCCCACCTCGTGGAATTCGTCCATCCGCCCACTGTTCGGCTCTTCTTCCGCCTCAGGCATGAGGCCGATCACGACATCTGTCACCGGGGACCATCCTTCACCGCTAACCGTGAAAACGGGGCTCGCACTCGTATCTACGGCAATGGCGGGTGACAACTCAGCCGGTGTTGCCGTCTGATGTTGCACGGTGGGCGTTGCACTCCCTCGCTGTAGCAGGGCGAGCGATGGGCCGTCGCGCAAGAACTGGAACCCGAAAATGATGCCGGCAATTATGCCGGCAACTACGATCACTGCCGCGACAACGAGCACCGCCCTCTTCCGGGACTGGCCCGATGCAGAAGCCTCGTTCGGTGTCTGGTTTACGTTATTTGACGATTGCATGCTCAATCCAAGGTTGTTGGTTCACGGGCCTCGACGCCTCGAAAGAACAGGTCTAGCGTGTGCTCGGCGAGACCCGGATCGATCTCCATTTCGCCAGTCAGAAACTGCAGTACGATGGCGCTGCGCAACATGGCCGTCAGCGACAGCGCCGTCAGTTGGGGGTTCAGTGGACGTAGCTCCCCCTGGGCTATGCCTTCCTCGATGACGTTTTCGATGGGGCTCAGCAAATCCTTCCAGCGCTCGATCATCAGGTCACGGACCTCGCCCTCGAAACGGCCGACGTCGCGCATCAGAAACCAAACGAGAGATTGTTTGTACTGCAAAAGGTCGAACTGTGTTTCGACGATGTTATTGAGTCGCTGACGCGCCGTGCCCTCGGTCGCTGCGGCCTGGATAAGCCTGAGCTGCAGCGTGTCCAGTGCCCGCTCCAGTATCTGCAGGTATAGCTCGCGCTTGTTGGTAAAGTGGTAGTAGAGGTTGGCTTTGGAGACGCCGGCTTCCTCTGCCAGATCGCGCATCGACAGTCCACGGTAGCCACGCTCCGCAAAGAGTGCCTCAGCGGTATCCAGAATTAGGTCCCGAGTGTCGACTTCACACATGATGCCATGGGTTCCCCGTGTCGCATCCTGACTGACCGTTCGGTCAGGGGCAATTGTATGGCGTATTGGGTTATCTGTAACTACTCAGGCACTTCGTACCTACACAAGAAGAGACCGGAAAAAAGGGGTCGGTGGGGGGCAGCCGCCCCCCCCCCACCGACCCCTTTTTTCCGCATTTCTCAACTGCAAGGGCGNTAGCCTGAGCAGTTACGTTCAAGCTTAACCTGAGTATAGCAGAGATTTAGGGGAGAGGTCATCCCCCACTTGGGGGATTCCGGGTGGGGGATGATGAGTTTGTAGTGGTGACTTCAGCTGTGTGCGTTGCATAACCCGACTGAGGTCATTGCGGCAAGTTGGTCAAATCGCACTTGACAGAGACGAGCCGGCGCCGCCTCAGCCTTTCAGCTTCTCGGCAACACGTTGGAGGCGCTCCGTTGCCTCGCCGGCGATGGGCTGCAGAGCAGGGTTCTCGACGACGCCCAGCATTGTCAGCGGGTGTACAATTGATACGACGCTGCCGCCGTCTTCTTCGAAGACGATGACGTTGCACGGTAGCAACAGTCCCAGTTCTAGCTCTTGCTGCAACGCTTGCTGCGCCAGATTCGGGTTGCAGGCGCCCAAAATCACATACTTGCGAAACTCGGCGTCCAGCTTCTTCTTCAGCGTAGCTTTGACATCAATCTCTGTCAGAACGCCAAACCCTTCGTCTTTCAATGCTGTCGTAGCGCGTTCAATTGCTTCTTCGTAAGGAACGTTCAACTCAGCTCGAAATTGGTACTCCGTTGTCACGTGTGTGTCTCTCCTATCTGGTTTTCGAGGTTCTATCAGGTTGCAGCTCTCGAGGCACACGGCCTCGTTGATTAGAAGATGCTTCAGCCACCACCGCTAGGTGCGCAACTGGCAGCCGAAGGAGTGCTCTTGCTGGTACTGCTAGTGGCGAAGGATGAAAATGCCTTGCCGACGTCTCTGCTAGCGCACTCTGGGCATTCGATCTCCTCATTCTTGGAGAAGGAACGCATGAATTTCTCGAACGTGGCGTCGCATTCCGCGCATCGATACTCATACAAAGGCATGTGGTCTCTCCCGTATGTTTGACATTGCTGCTCAACGCTATTATACTACAGTCAGCCTTACTGATATATTCGCATATGCGAATATATCTTATCACAGGATGCTGATAATTGCAAATGCAGGAGTACAGCGATGGAGCCTAGTCTCGAAGCGGAAATAGGCCGGCTGCATGCGGCGGTGTGCAGTGCCCTATCGGATCCGAAACGCATCGCCATTCTGTACGCGCTGCACGAAGGGCCGAAGAACGTCACCGAGCTGACCGAGTTGCTCGAGTTGAACCAGGCGACCACATCGCGTCACCTGAAGATCTTGCGCGATCGCTCCCTCGTCGAAACACAGCGTGATGGCGTACACATCTACTACTCGTTGGCCGATGAGCGCGTAATCGAGGCCCTGGATCTTCTGCGCGGGGTGTTGGCTTCGGCCTTGGAGCGGCGTAAGACCCTGGCCGAGGTGATGACGGTTCGCACATAGCGAATACTTGTAGCCGCCGGTAGTGTTCACAGGGCGGCTTCCACACACCTCCCTACGTTGCAACTGATTGGACACTTTTCGTCGCCTGGAAGGTGTGAGAAGCCGGCGGGAAACCGAGGATGGTGTAAGCTAAGGATTGAAAATTAAATAACTTTCCCAGTTGAAGCTGAAAATTCGAGTAATTCAACGACCAAATGGGCAAGTTATTTAATCCTTAGCCCTAAGCGTCATCCGTGCCAAAGAGCTTCTTCACGTCCGTATGCGCTGCAGCAAGGAGTGAACAACCAGCGCGTTTGCCAGCCCGCAAGACACGCATATTGTGGTAGAAGGCAAAACGGAAGACGTGTTCGGCGGCATTGGAGGTGATGGGCATGGCCCAGCGTTTGGTCAAGGAGACCCACGTCTGTTGCGAACGCGACAGTCGTTGCAGTCGTTGCAGCCGATGCTGACCGCTCTCCAGGCAGGCATAGAAGACCAACAAGCCAGCACGATGTTGGTCCAAGAACGCGCTCATCTTCTGGACGTGGGGGTTGCTCGCTTGCGCCGCTACGCGAATGAGTTGGTCCAGACGTCTGGTAGCCACGTCGAGCGTGGGCGACCACAGGAGGCGCATCAGCAGGCGTTGGAAGCGTTGCGCGCCTTGCCAGTGACGGTGGAGCTGGTCTCGTTCAGCCACGAGGTCTTGGCGTTGCCTGTGCTC
>JAANWY010000191.1 GCA_018263655.1 Anaerolineales bacterium
CCATATCGTAGTCGGCACCTAAGGCGATAACAAGCATATCGGCTTCATACGTGCCTTCTTCGGTGGTGACGCGCCGCGCCTCCGGATCAATGGTGGTGATTGTTTCCTGGTGGAAGCGCACGCCTGATTTCAGCAGGTTACGGTAGGGCATCTTGACCGCAGCGGCCGTTTCACGACCAAACATGACATCGAATTTGGAAAAACCAATGAAGAATGAATCGCTCTTATCAATCAGCATGATGTCCAGTTGATCGCCAAGCCTATCAGAAAGCATTGTGCCTAACTCTAGTCCGCCAAATCCGGCACCAAGAATGATGATTCGCTTTTTCACGGATGAACTCCTTTTTGCGATGATTGATTATGAAGCATAATGTTTCCTCTTGAACTCGGTGGGCAGCAGTTCTTCGATCAGCCGTGTCAGGTCATCCACGTCGCCGGCCGGCACATGTTGCGCACTGAAGACGCTCGCCTCAGACCGCGCGATATCCAATTCGATAAGGGACAGGCCGCAGTTCACCAGCGCCCGCGCCATGGCCTCGCCCCTATTCCGCTCCGCGATGATGAGGGTAGGTGCCAATGCCTTGAGCTGGCTCACCGTCGGCTGCTCGATGCGCAGGACTTCGGTGTCCGGCAGGGCGGCCAGGCCGGCTTCGATGGCCATCAGAAAGAGCGAACGGCCGCAAATGACCACGCGCCGGATGTGGCTCACACGTGTCCTACCTCAAGTATTTGCAGAATGCGTTTAACATGCCACTATGATAGCAGAAAACCAACTAAAAAGATACTATACTTAGTATAGTCTTCGTGTAGTATTTGAGGGAGACTGACTTCACATACTTGGTTAGAGTGGTTGGAGAGGCTTACGAAGACGTACACGGGGAATGTTCTGATTACCCAACAGCCGTCGAATCAATTCGACGGCTGACACTGAAAAGACCACCTCAGGGTATTTCAATCCAGTGCCTGAGGGCACTTCTCGATTTCAGCCAGGGGTTTCAACCTTTGGCCCAGGTTCGGCCTGCTTGCTAGAATCCTGCTTGCAAGAAGCTTTCGACAGTTGGAGGGAGGTTATTCCTCCCGGCGTGTCTCCTCGTCTCTCGCGTCGACGAGGCCTTGCCGGCGCGCGTAGTTGGCCAGCTCGTGCCGGCTCCGCATCTGGATCCGGCGCAGAATCTGGCTGACGTGGTACTTGACCGTCGCCTCGGTGATGTTCAGTTCGCCCGCAATCTCCTGGTTGGAGAGACCTTGCGCTATCCATTCGAGCACCTCGTGCTGGCGAGGCGTCAGGGGCTCTGGTTCCTCATCTTCGGGGGATGTGTCGCTGTCGCGCTGAGCGAACTCTGTCAGCACCCGCGCCGCCAGAGCCGGCGAAAGCACCGTCTCGCCCCGCATCACGTCGGCCAACATGCTAAAGAACTGGGCGCCCTCCAGGTTCTTGAGCAGATACCCCGACGCACCGCCTTTGAGGGCTCCAAACAAGACGTCGTCCTCGGCTGCCACCGTCAGCATCACGATCTTGACCTCGGGCAGCTCGGCCTTGATGCGCCGCGTGGCCTCCAAGCCGTCACAGCGCGGCATGTGCACGTCCATCAGAATCAAGTCGGGGTGCAGGTCGCGCGCCAGGGCCTGGGCTTCCACGCCATCGCTGGCTGACCCGACCACCTGGACGCCACGCGTCGTCAGCATGCGGCGCAGCCCCTCCCGGAACAGCGGATGATCGTCGACGAGCAATACGCGCCACCGCAGAGCATCATCCTCGGTCGAAGACGGGGGCGGGAGGGCGCGCGCCACACGCACGACGATCCGTGTGCCGGCCCCCGGCGAGGAGCGTACCTCCAGGCTGCCCCCCACCGACTCGGCTCGCTCACGCGTGATTTCCAGACCGAAGTGACCTTGCTGCAACGTCTGCTGCGGATCAAAGCCCGGACCATCATCCTCGATGATGACCTGCACCTCGTCGGCGTGGTAAGTGAAGAGCAGGCGCGCGGTATCCACGCCGGCATGCTTGCAGACGTTGGTCAGGGCCTCCTGAATGATGCGCAACAACTGGGTCTCCACGTCTGGGGACAGCGAACTGTTGGCGTTGGCCCGCATCTCCTCGGGGACGCTCACCTGGGTGCTCAGCCCATAGTGTCGGCGCAGCTCATCCAGATAGCGCTGGAGAGCATCGAAGAAATCGGCCACCGGTGGGGGCTCGGATGTGCGAATGCCCAGGATGTACGCTCGGGTATCGCCATGCGCGCTGCGAGCCAACTGGCCCAGGCGGGTCAGTGCCGCTTGGGCCTGGGAGGGTTGTCCCTGCTCCAGCATCGCCCGAACGGTCTGGGCCTCCATGCTCACATACGCCATGGCCTGTCCCAGGTCGTCGTGCAGCTCCCGCCCGATGCGCTCCCGTTCTTCCAGTGCCGCCAGTCGCTGCTGCTGAGCTTCGATCTGCTTGCGCTCAGTCAGGTCTCGCGCAGCCGCCACTCGGACCTGACGATTCTGGTAGGGGGCAACTCTGCCCCGCACCTCCAGTGGAATCACTGTCCCGTCTTTGGCGATGCCTTCAACCTCGTAAGGTTCTTCGGTGCCGGCTTCCAATTGCCGCGCCACAAGTTCCATCGAGGGCGGTGTCAGGAGATCGCCGATGTGCATGCCCATCAACTCGTCACGCGTATAGCCCAGCAGCTCCACAACGGCCTGGTTGGCATCCAGAATGCGCCCCGCGTCGTGAATGAGCACAGCTTCGAACGTGGAATCAGCCAGACCCCGGAACCGAGCCTCACTCTCGGCTAGCGCTGCCGTGCGCTCGGCGACCTGGGCTTCCAGGAACTGGCTCGCTTGCTGCACCGACGCCACCATGCGGTTGAAGGCGGCCGTGATCAGGCCGACCTCATCCTGGTACCGAACCGGCACACGCACCGACAAATCTCCCGCATCCACGGCCTGGATTCCCGCGATCAGGGCATTGAGAGGGCGAATCAGGATCAGGTAGAAGAACAGGGGAAAGCCTAACAGGATCAGCAGGCTGGCTCCCAAGAGCAGAGACACCAACGGCCGCATCTTGGTATGGAGATACTGACGCCAGACGACTTCGTAGTCGGTGAACGTGCCGTCGCCCGCGACCTGCGTATGATCGTACGTGGCCGTCAGGTCGAAGGGCGTAAACTGGTGGCCGCCGTTGCCGGCCAGGATGCCGGCCCCGCCTGCCTCGTCGACCCCAATGTCCTTGTATCGCATCTCGAAACGACCATCGGCGCGCAGGAGCGCCTGCAGGACCGTTGGTGACCGAGAATCCGAGGCTGATTCCTGCACCCAGCTGACGAGGAGTGTCTCCGGTGCCGCCTTGACGTACGTCGTGGTAGGTTTTCCCCTGGCCAAATCCAGCACCGTAATGGCCGGGCGGAGGTTGTAGTTCACGGCCTGAGTGGCCCAATCACCAAACACAAGCTTACCATCGAGCCTCAGCGTCACGTTTTGCCGCTCCTGGCCGTAAAACGGGAAGTCGAAGGGCAGCGGGTACCGACCCTCGGCGCGTGGTTCCCCAAAATCGGCGTCGAACCGAAGTGGCAGCGTGGACACACGATATTCCCCGTCCGGAGCCGGCTCGAAGCGGACCGTGCGGGGGGAGACGTCCAACGCCGCAACGTCGAAACTAGTCTCGAACGCCGGCGCCACGATCACGCCGACCGACCCGATGACGAGCAAGAGGGTGACCAGCGAGATGCCGATGAGCTTGACCATGAAGGAGGTGTTGTCCGGCGCGTAGTTGAAATAGGCCAACCCGAGGAAGAACAGGACGAGCAACACGCCGGACGACGGGATCAAGGCTCGCACCGACATCGGCACGCTCAGCAGCCAGCCCGAGAGCGTCAGGATGCTGATGAGTGCCACGGCGATGACGATAGCTAATATGAAGGCGAAGGCTGCCTGGGCGAGCCGGCCATGCGGCCAGACGAGGTGCCGAGATCGGAAGACGTCAGGCGCCTGCCGGCGGGAGAAGCGGAACGCACGCCGCCAGAAGGTGAGGAGCACCCACAGACAGGCCACCGCTATCCAGATGTCTGTGGCTTTCGTGTTCGTGGTTGGGTCGCCGGCCGGCGTGAGCTGCGAGAACTGGTAGACGGCCCAGGCGCTGGCCAGAAGCGTGGCGAGGATGGAACCCCCGAACACCGTTCGCACTTCCCGCTGCGCAGGTGGCTGATCCGGCGCTTGGGGATAGCGATAGGCGAATTGCAGCAGAGCGACCAAGGCCAGCGAGAGCATGATGAGTTGCAGGTGCACAGCGTAGAACCGCCGGACCCAAACGGAGGTCGCTTCCACGACGGAGACGCCGGCGTAGGCCGTCATGCCGGCGAAGTACAGGAAAAACCACCAGGTGGCGGTGGTCTTGTTGCGCAGGCTCAACAGGTAGAGCGTCATCACCAAGGTCAAGATGAGCTGCGCCAGAAAGACGATTGCGTGTTGATCGAAGTATAAGCCCGACATGGGAGAGATTATAGGCATTTCGAGGTCATGTGGAAATGCGACCACGCGACGGGCGCGTGGGGCCGGCTGGGGGTGCGATTTGAGTCAATACGGCGAAAGAGGGGCTCTGTTTCGCCGCTATAACTTGCGTGGTCCCCCTTCTTGCGTTATTCTCAATACAGAGAGACGTCGTCTGGGGCCTGGTCGGGGGGCTCGTTCGCCGTTGGAGGAGGGGGTCCAGTCCCTCGTAGGAAGCTCGATGTTGACCCCACTGCACAGCTCAAACTGTAATCCCAACTGGCTCAAACGACGTCTTCCGACGTGAGTCTCTTCGCAACGCCAGACATCAAAGTGGTTCGAGTAGAAAGATCGAGGATTAGCCCGTGGGACAACCGAAAAGCTACATCTGCGACATGGACGGCGTGCTCGTCAGCGGGAGCAATATCATACCGGGGGCGGATCAGTTCATCCAACGGCTTGTAGATCGGTGGGAACGGGATGAGCGCACATTGCCCCTGGCAGCCCGCTTTGCCGACGAGTGGAACGGTGTCTTCAGTATCACAGGGGTTCGCGGCCGCTGTCACGCCCCAGGAGCATCAGGCCGGCCGTCACGGCTAGGATCACGAGTGTGAGGGCGCTGATGACAGCTCCAATTTTGAAGGTGGACGGGTCGTAGATAAATGTGACTGTGTGCCGGCCTGG
>JAANWY010000192.1 GCA_018263655.1 Anaerolineales bacterium
TCGCGAGTTTCCCGAGAGCGCGCGGATGCTAATGCTGAAGGGGGCCGAGATCATCCTCGTGCCCAATGCCTGCGATCTAGAGATCAACCGCCTCAGCCAGTTTCGCGCGCGGGCCTATGAGAATATGGCCGGTCTCGCTATGACGAACTACGCTGCACCCGATGCCAACGGTCACTCCGTCGCCTTCGACGGCGTGGCGTTCGATGAGGAGGGCAACTCACGCGACATGCTCCTGGTGGAAGCCGGCGAGACCGAAGGTGTCTTTCTCGCCGCGTTTGATCTGGAGCGACTGCGGGACTATCGCCGGCGCGAGACCTGGGGCAACGCCTTTCGCCGGCCCCACCGCTACGGCTTGGTGACATCGCTGGATGTGGCGCCGCCGTTCGTGCGCGTGGACGCCACAGGAGAAACCTATGACCGAGCAGCACGGTAATCACGCATCTCAGCAGGGTACACAGGTCACCGTCTCGCCATCGCGGCCCGCGTGGTGCGCCACTCTCCTGCCATTGGACTTGCCGAACAACGGGTCAAGAGGCTGAGAAAGCACAAGTGAACTAGGGTACGCAGCTTGAAAATGCCACATTAGACAAATGTTCTACACTAACACCGCTGTGGCCGGTCTCCTGACCGTGCCACGGTGGGTGGCGCGGTCTGTACGCGAAGCGGCGACCGGCCACAGCAACGGAATGTGACATTGTCAAGGTAGTAACGTTGTCAGAGACGTGTTCCCGTAGCTCTCCGTGACTGGCCGTAGGCCACAGGGCCAGGGGAGCTACTTAATCGAATAGATACAAAGACGCAGAAAGGAGAGAACGATATGAAACTTAATGCCCCCAAACAAGTCACCTAGTGGGTTGCTCTAGTCATTGGCGTGATCGGCGTTTTGGCCCAGTTCGTGACGATTCCAGTCATATCTGGGTTTGCATTCTGGTTGGTGGTAGTAGCATTTGTGCTGCTCCTCCTGGCTACCTACCTTCCCTACTACCACGTCATCGAGGAGGATCCGCCCGGGGCCTTCTCCACCGGCGCCCAAGCCGAGGATCCCGGCTACGTCAAGAACTTCAACCGTCGGGTGGCTTAGAGCTCGCTGGCAACCCCCTATCAGTCAAAATGTAACCACTACCAAATTGTCAACAATCCCAAGGATATGATGCCTGAACTGCTTGAGGGTCTGGTCGAAACTTACCACGGAAAAGTCAGAAAGCTGGCCGGGGTTCGGCACTTCTTACTCGACATGGACGGGACGGTCTATTTGGGTGAGAACTTACTGCCGGGCGCTCATGAATTGATCGATCTTCTCAGATCAAGAGGCATTGGTTTTCACTTTTTGACCAATAATTCTTCGCGGCACCGAGGGCAGTACGCAGAGAAGTTACAGCGGCTGGGGTTGGATGTGTCGGAGGAAAAGATATTTACCTCTGGCGAAGCAACAGCCATCTATCTCGAGAAGGAGCATCCAGGGGCGAGGGTTTTTCTCGTTGGCACGCCGGCTCTCGAGGAGGAATTTCGGCGTCACGCGTTCACCTTGGTTCAGGAAGCCCCCACTCACATCGTCCTGGGCTTCGACACGACGCTGACTTACGACAAGCTTTGGCGCCTGTGTGACTTTGTGCGCGCCGGCCTTCCGTATATCGCCACCCATCCTGACCTGAACTGTCCGACGGAAGACGGCTTCATGCCCGACATCGGCGCGATGATCGCCTTCGTCGAGGCCTCAACCGAACGGCGGCCCGATGTCATTGTTGGGAAGCCGAACACGCCCATGGTTGAGGCAATCGTGGAGAAAACTGGCACGCCGGTCGAAGCGCTCTGCATGGTGGGCGACCGTCTCTACACCGATATCGCCCTCGGCGCCGCCGGCATCACGACGGTGTTGGTGCTATCAGGGGAAACGAAGCGAGACGATCTCCCCAAGGCCTCACATCAACCAGATGTTGTCGTGAAAGACCTTGCCGAGCTTGTGTCGTGGCTATGAGCCGTGATCGCCATCCTGACCTCTATGACGCTGGATGTTGTTGTCGTGAATCGGTGCCTGAAACGTAACTGTTCAGGTAGTGGGAACCCTTGCGAAGGTTTGCCAATCGCATTCGGGTTGAAAGCCCCCTCGCCAGTCGAAAATCGGCCTCTTGCCACGGCTACTCTCAACCTTCGCAAGGGTAGCTGAACGCTTACCCTGAAACTAGTTGCGTGATGAATCTCCCACACCCCCACCACCTTCGGGGCTGGCTCGGCGTCTGAATAGTTGGAAGGTAACTACTCAGGCACTTTGTGCCTACACAAGAAGAGTCCGGAAAAAGGGGTCGGTCACCTGAGTAGTTACGTTGGAACTTCATCAAGCTGAGTGAGGTGATTCGATGGCATCGATTGAACATACGCGCCCCATCCCCGTTGGTCTCCGGCCGGTTCCGTCAGAACGAAAGCGGCGCCAGCGCCGGCACCGCTGGCTCAAAGCCGTCATCTTGTTAACGGTCCCCTTCTACTGCGTCGGTTTCTCGATGCTGGCCCTGGTCCGCGTCGAAGCCATGCTGAATCGGGCCGCTTCATCCCCCATGTTCCTCGGCGGCATCGTCCTCTTCGCGTTCTTGTTGCTGATGGAACCCTTCACGGGCGTCATGACACACAGCACGGCTGCTGCCGCTAAGGGTGCTGCGGTCGGTATCGCCGACCCGGTGAGCTGCCTCAGCATCGTCGGAGGTTGCCTGACTGTAATTGGCGTCGTCAGCGGCGCTGTGGCCTTCATGGCGTGGCTTCTGTAACCACCGCCGCCCCTGCCACGCGTTCCCTACGCCGCCCCTTCACTTCCCTGTTCCTCGATCCTCTCTGATTCGTTCAACCGCTCACCTGGCTCCTCTCGAAATACCGCCCACAGCTCCTCCTCCGAGACGCCCCCCATCCACAAGTCGTTGATCTCTGTGGCTGACAACAGGCGCTCCAGCGTGGTGGCGATAAAGGTGATGCGGCGCAGACGCCGGCTGGGCACCGGGGCCGGCAACCGCTCGAGTGGCCCGATCTCAACCTTGTAGTACACGTCATCAGCGCGCGGGTGATCTGCTTCCTGGGGCAAGAGGTCGCGCCGGCGGGCGATCCGGTAGCGCCGGATTGGGGCGATGTAGTTGACGGCCCACTTCTCTTCAGTGAAGGCGGCGGTCTGGTAGAAGGCCAGGAAGTCGGCGGCCACCTGCCGGGGCGCGCGCTTCAGCGGAATGCGATACCATCCCTGTTCCCGCGCGATCCTCAAGTCCCGCTCGTTGTTCATCACGGCCACCAAGACGCGTGCCGGCTCGTCCTCGTCCATCACATGCTCGATGGACCAGACTTGCTCAGATTCGCGCAGGCGGTGGGCCGGCTCCACTTCGAAGCGCCAGGCTAGCTCGGGCGCGAAGCGTTCCAGATTATCCCGCAGGCGCAGCAAGGCCAGGTCCTTCGCCTTCAGCTCCAGCATGATGTCGAAAGGACGCACGGTATCAGCCGCCCGCAAGAATGATGCGAATTCGAAGGGGTGGACGAAGTCAGCGTGCTGTGTCGGCAGAGGAGGGCGCACGACGTCGCGCCCATCCCCTGTCTCCGGATCAGACCGGTGGATGATGCGCATCTCTGTGCGCGGTGAGCTGAAGTGCACCTTCGGCCGGACGCCGGCCGGCCACGTCTCCAGCGCTGTCTGCAGAGCGTCGACCAGAGCGAGGCGTTCAGGATTGTGACACCGGAAGTGAAGGTAATCGAACACCAGGGGGATACCGGTGCGTTCGTGGATGTGGTGAACGTCCGTTAGAGAGAAGAGAGTGTCGTCGTGCTCCAGCGCCAGCCGGCGACAGACGAAGGCCGGCAACTGCATGAAGCGCTGTACAAAACGCGCCGCCGCCGCCGTCTTGTCGTCGTACGCCCCGCCGACGTGTACCACGATGACGCACTCGCGACTAAGCTCCATTGTGTCCGCCATGCGTGCCAGTGCAACCAACTCATCGGTGCTCCGTGCCGCTAGGTCGGGGTCCGGGGTGCTCAGGACAATGTGGGCCAGAGGGTGGAAGGTCAGGCGCAAGCCGGCATCCTGCGCCATCTGGCCGACGAGGGACAGCTCCGTCGCGCACTCGTCGATCTGGTTGTGGAACGCGGGCAGGTCGGGGTGTGTGATATACGGCGCCAGCTCCGACGACATGCGGTACATCCGGACGTCCTGCTGCTTGAGATATTCGAGGATGTCACGTAGATAGGCCAAGCTGACGCTGAGATGTGGGTTGTTCTGCCAGCGCCGGCTGTCGTGGGATTTCATGCCTGGTCGGCCCAGGACCTTCACGCTGAAGCCCAATCGCATAATGTGCCTCCCTCACGCGGAAGCCAACCGGAGTTGGGGTATCCTAATCGATTTTGATATCTCATGCAAACCGCCGCCAAAATAGGCCGAAAAACGGGGTCGGTGGGGGGCGGCCGCCCCCCACCGACCCCGTTTTTCGGAATTTCTATCTGCCAGGTCAGTAGCCTGAGGAAGTGCGAAGATACAGTTGATTCGACGAAGATTCGATTTCGTGGTAAACTCCGTGGCAGCAGAGTGTGATACGAAAGGCGTGAGCTCGCCAATATCTTGCTCAACGGGTGGGGCACGGTCAGGAGACCGGCCCCAGCGGTCGGGAGACCGGCCCCAGCGGTCGGGAGACCGGCCCCAGCGGTCAGGAGACCGGCCCCAGCGGTCGGGAGACCGGCCCCAGCGGTTGCGGGTAAACTCCGTGGCAACAGAGCGGGATACGAAAGACGTGAAAGGAATTCGAACCCTATGCGTAGGCCAGCCCAGTCCACCCTGATCCGCCTGGTACTCACGGTGATCGGCATCTTAGCTGCCCTCGTACTGCTCGGTCGCGAACTGATCGAGGCGCCGCCGTCTCCCACCGTCGTACCCCCACCGACTTTTACCGTCGAACTCTCACCGACTCCACAGTCGGGAATCGTTCCCATCTTCGACATCCAGATGACGGAGGCTCCCGACGGCGATTCGCGGATGGCCGGCGAGCGTGTGACGACCCACGGCATCGTCATGGCTGTGTTTGAGGCCGGCGATCGGGTGTTCATCCAGGACTCGGCCGGCGGCCCGTGGAGCGGTCTCTATCTGTTTCGGCCGGCGCCGAAGCCGGCCGTCGGCGATGAGGTCGAGGTGACTGGGCGCGTGAAGGAGTTCAAAGGACTCACCGAGATCGAAGAAGGTGAGATCACGGTTCTGAGTCAGGGTAACGCGGCGCCCGAACCACACTCCATCGCGACCGGCGATGCCGCGCAGGAGCAGTGGGAGAGTGTGTTGCTCCAAGTCGAGAATGTCTCCGTGACGGATCCGGACTTGGGGCACGGTGAGTGGCAGGTGGACGACGGCAGCGGCGGGCTGGCCGTCGACGACTTGGGTAGCTACAACTACCGCCCGGCGGCCGGCGACACGCTGGAATTCCTGATCGGCCCGCTGCACTATAGCTTCGACAACTTCAAGCTAGAGCCGCGCAGCGTTGATGACATTGCTGCCGACATCGCGCCCCCTCCGCAAGTGAGTGCCTGCCAGATCCAGGGAACCGCGCTCAGCTCCTCTTTTGTAGGCCAAGTTGTCACTGCTCAGGGCATCGTCCACGCTGATCTGGAGGGTTCGGATCGGGACGGTTTCTATATTCAACATCCGGACTGCGACGGCGATCCAGCGACATCCGATGGCCTGTTCATCTACGATCGCGGGCGTGACTTGGTCTCGACGGGGGACGAGGTCGTCGTCCAGGGTGAGGTCAAGGAGTTCTTCGGACTGACCGAGATCGTGCTGGACGATGTCGAGGTCGTTTCCTCCGACAACGAGCTGCCGGCGCCCGTGGCATTGGGTCCGCCGGCTGATGCTGACGCCAGCCAACAATACTTCGAGGCGCGTGAAGGGATGCGCGTGCAGGTGGCGTCGGCGCGCGTCGTCGGCTCCACCAACCGCTTCGGCGAGTTCGCGCTGGTCACCGCCGATGCGATCGACGGCCGGCATCTCTTCGAAGACGGCCCTGTCGGCGAGTTGTTCCTGGTGGACGATGCCGGCTTCGGCCCCTTCGATTTAAAGGTCGGCGACAACGTGATGGGGCTCGAAGGACCCCTGGACTACTCGTTCGGCAACTACAAGCTGCAGCTCCTGCGAGGCCCAATGATCGCTAAATCACCGGACCCGGGTAAGGCCGGCGACCTCGACGAGGATGGTGACGTTGACTCAGTTGATCGTGAGGCGCTGGTGGCGCGTTTAGGGGAGGATGCCCGGGGCTCCACTGACCCGGCCGACCTCAACGGCGACCTACAGATCACGGAAGCTGATCTAAATGCGTGGGACGACCTCTTCGCTCACCTCACTCTGCAGCCGGACGAGTACACCGTCGCTACGTTCAACGTAGAAAACCTGTTCGACGACATCGTAGACCCCGGCAAGACGCAGACGCGCCAGGCCAGCTCCCTGCTCAGCGCCGATGAGCTCGAGCTGAAACTGGATAAGGTGGCCGAGGCGATCCACGACGACCTGCGGGAGCCGGCAATCTTGGGGCTCCAGGAAGTCGAGAAGGTTGAACTCCTGGAGGCACTGGCCGCTCGCGAGGAGGTCGAGACGGACTATGGCGCGGTGTTGATCCAAGGTCCTGACGGCCGGGGCATCAACGTCGGGCTGATGTACGACCGCGACCGTGTGACGGTCCTCGAGAGCGAGCAACTTCAGGGCTGCACGACGCTGAGCCCCGAGACAGGCGGCCCGAGGGTGCGGTGTGACCGGGATGGCGATGGGACTGACGATGGCAACCTTTTGTACAGCCGGCCACCGTTGCTGGTGCGGCTCGTGGTCAGCGAGGCTTCGCCCCGGGAGGCCGGCGGCGAAGAGCAGGGCGATGTCCTATGGGTGATTGTGGCGCACTTCAAATCCAAGCGAGGCGGTGCTGAGGAAACAGAGCCACGGCGCGTTGAGCAGGCGCGTTTCCTGGCCAGCGCCGTTAATGACCTGCTGGCAGAGGCGCCTGGTGCCCGCGTGGTAGTGTTGGGCGACTTGAATGACTTCTTCGATTCCCCGCCGATCAACATACTGACCTCGGAGGCGCCGCTGGGAAATCTGTGGTTCGGGGCGCCGGAGGCGGAGCGCTACAGCTTCATCTTCGGGGGGCGGGCGGAGGTATTGGATCACCTGCTAGTCACGCCGGCCGCGGTCGAAGATTTCGCACGCATCGATCCCGTTCACATCAACGCCGACTTCCCCGGTAGTTGGTCGGAGGTGGCTGATACGAGCCGGCGCAGCTCGGACCACGACCCGGTCTTGGCGCGGTTCAGGGTCAGTCGCTAGTGGTGCTTGGCACAAATGAGTCACCAGTTATCTACCGAAATCACGACCAGCATCCCGAGTAGGCTGGAACGTAGTGGAGGCCATATCGAGGGGTGCGGGTTCAGTATAGCACGGTATTTAGGTTCGAGCCGCACCCCCTTCGATGAACTCAGGACGTCGCTTCGATACGCTCCGCTACTCAGGCGGCGTCCTGAGCTTGTCGAAGGGATGCTCCCTTGAGCTAACTGGTGAAGGATTTCTGCCGACCACCACTAGTGAATTGAGGGGGACAGGATCTGTCGGGTAACCGTTCAGGCATGGACCCTTGCGAAGGTTTGCCAATCGCATTCGGGCTGAGAGGCCTCTCGCCAGTCGAGAGTCGGCCTCTTGCCAGGGTTGCTCCTAACCTTCGCAAGGGTAGCCGATAGCTCAGGCCGCCTCTACCATCCCATCAAGAGCAGCCTGAACCCGTTCCAGGCGCAGGTCGGCGCCCGACGCTTCAAAAATCTCGGCTGCCTTCTGCAACTGCTCGCGAGCAACATCCAGCTCACCCCACGCTTGGAGCGCATCTCCGTACGTCGCTGCCGTCTTGGCGAGCTCGTGGGCCTCGTGAGCTTCCGCGAAGATGTGGTGGCTTTCCTCGAAGTGATCGTGTGCCTCGATCTCCTCATCCTGAGCCGCGGCCACCTCGCCCAGCACGCGGTACGCCACACCGATTAAGGCGCTGCTCTTCAGGTCTTGTGCCGTCTCCAGGGACTTCTCAGCGTAGATGGCAGCGCCATCGGCGTCGCCTGTGTTCAGATGGAGCTGGGCCAGCAGCCGGTAGATCTCCGGCAGCAGCCCTTCGGCCTCGATTTCCCGACACAACTTGAGTGCCTGTGTCAGGTGAGACCTGGCCACATCTGAAGCGTCCAGCCGCATGCTCGTCAGCCCCAGGTTCGTGTGCGATGTAGCCAAGCCGTACACATCGCCGATGTCGTCTTTGATAGAAAAACTGCGTTCGTAGCACTCACGAGCAGCATCGTAGTCACCGCGATAGTAGTGCACGACCCCGATGTTGTTGTGGAGCGTTGCTTCGCCTTGAAGGTCTTCAAGTTCTGTTCGCAGATCCAGGCTGCGGTGGAAATGGTCCAGGGCGGCTGTGTAGTCACCCTGGCTCAGGTAGGCTGACCCCAGCGTGTTCGTCAGCCATGCAGTTTCCTGTCGCGTGTCTTTCTCACCGAGACCGTTCAGGCTGTCAAGCGCGTGCTGACAGAGGTCGATGGCCTCGTCGTAGCGACCCTCGCGGATGTGGATCAGCGCGATGCCATCATCTAGCCGAGCCCGCGTCGGGGATGGCCCGGCGTCGGCCAGGGCGTCTTTCCCCAGGCTGAAGTGCGACAGCGCGGCTTCGTAGTCACCGCCGCGCTCGTAGACGCGGCCGATGCGACGGTGGAGGTCGGCTATTTCCGGTTCATCGCCGGCCAGCTCGAGCGCGCGCCGGTAACTGACAATGGCTTCACTGTGTCGTCCCTGCAACGTATAGACGTCACCCAGGCCAGCCGTGATCTCCGCCTCATCAGCTACACTTGGTTTGAAAGAGAGGGCGCGCTGGTAGTGCTCGATGGCGGCGTCGGCGGCGTAGAGCCCGCGGGCGCGGTGGCCGGCTTCGATGGCGTATTTCAGCGCCTTGTCGCGGGCGCCGCCCAGGCCGAAGTGGTAGGCCAGCCGGTCGACGACGCCGTTCGGGGATGGTAGATGGGTAGCTTCCAGCGTCTGCCCTACGCGGCAGTGCAGATGCTGCCGGCGTGCGCCACTGAGGTCTTGGTACGTCACTTCGCGGACTAGAGGGTGCGAGAAATCGTAGGTGCTGCCCTCAATATCGACGGCGATTTCCTGAATCAACCCAGCCCGCAGCAGTGCGTCGAAGGCATCGAGCGCCTCAATCTCGGACAACCCGCTGGCTGTCTGAACAGTGGAGAACGCAAAGGGGTGGCGAATGACGGCTGCCGTCTCCAGAATCATCTGCGTGTTCCCGTCTAGGCGCTCCAGCCGGGCCTCGACGGCTTCGCGAATGCTGAGTGGCAGCGGCAAGGTCTGGTAGTCGCTGGCGAAGTCTTCCCACGTCGTGGCCCAGCCGCCTGGCTCTTCGCGCAGTAGCCCCTGCTCGAACAGAGACTTGATGACCTCGATCACGAAGAAGGGGTTGCCGGCTGTCTGTTCGTAGATGCGTTGACTGAAGCGCTCAGCGCCCTCTTTCATGCCGGCCATCTTGCGAATCATGGCCGTCACCTCGTCGATGGTGAGACGGTTGACGGCGATCTGCGTCACTAGTCCGTCGCGGCGCAGATCGCGGACGAGTCGTCGCAGTGTCGGGCCGGCTTCTTCCGTGCGGTAGGTAGAGACGATCAACACCGGTTGGTATGATACCGCTCGGGTCAGGTAGCCCACAACTTCCAGCGTGGCCTCGTCAGCCCAGTGCAGATCGTCCAGGCCGAGGATGACGGATCGCTCCTCAGCCAGCCGGCAGATCAGCCGCGCGATGCCCTCGAACAGCCGGCTGCGCGCTTCCTCCGCTTCCACCGGCATGCCAGCGCCGGCCGGCACGAGCGCGGGTTGGACGCCAAATTCCGGTACCAGCCGCGATACCTCACGCAGCCAGACCGGTGCGACAGGAGGCTCTAGCGATTCAAAAGCCAGGTGTGCGCTCCGCATGGCTTCGATCAGTGGCTGGTAGGGGGGCGTTCCGTCTGCTTCGTAGGCGTGGCCGGCTAGTAAGTGTACGTCATCTGCCGATTCGATCACTTCCTGAACAAGTCGTGTCTTCCCAACGCCGGCTTCGCCATGTACCAGAACCAACTGTCCTCGCCCCTGGCGCGCTGCATTGAGCGCGGTCTGGAACTGTTCAAACTCGGCTTCGCGGCCGATCAGGGGGGACTGGAGATACTCTGGGACGGGACGTGCTTCGAAGCGGGGTCGAGAAGCGGGAGGGAACGCTGGGGCTGGCGTGCGTGCCGGCGCTTGTTGTGTCTGTGCCGCTTGCTCAGAAGTGCCGGATGGCCGGCGCAGGATCTCGGCGTAGAGATCGTGCGTTTCCTGGAGCGGCTCGGCTCCCAGTTCGCGATCTAGCAGATCGCGTAGCGTTTCGTACTGCCGCAGGGCGGCTGCGCGATCGCCAGCCGCGTGGTACAGCCGCATGAGCCGGCGGTGAACACTTTCCTGGAGCGGGTCGTAGGTCAGCATGGCGCGCGCCTGCTGGATGGCGCGCCGGTATTCGCCCTGGGCTTCGTAGCCCGAGCTCAGGCTGCGCAGCCCAGACAAGTACAGCCGGCCAAGCCGATCGCGCTCGAAGAAAATCCAGTCCTCAAACTCATACGCCTCCGGAATGCTGAATCCTTCCAGGAATTCGCCCCGGTACAAGTCGACGGATTCCTTCAAGGCTTCCAGAGATGCCGGCGATGTGGCCGCTGGGTCCTCGGCCTGGCTAGAGACGTGTCTTTCAAAACCTTCGATGTCCAGCCAGTAGTCGAGTTCGGTGGCAAAGCGGATCGTCTGGTTGCCGGATACGAGCGGATCGAAATCGTCGAAGGCTCGCCGCAGGTTGTAGAGCGTGTTCCGCAGACTGCCGCGTGCCTGCTGGGCTTGCGTTTCTGGCCAGAAGAGACTGGCCACCTTATCCCGCGTCTGGGGCTGGCGGGTCGCGACTAGGTAGTATAAGAGTGCCTGAGCTTTGGCCGATGAGATTTTCACCGGCTCGCTGCCAAGCTTGATTTCTGGTATACCAAGGAGCGATATTTGCAGTGTTGGCACGAAGTATCTTCCCCCTGACAGATTGGGGCATCGACATGAGTCCTTTTTCTTGGGCCACAGGCATGGGGAACCTGCGAAGGCCAAATGTTGAAACGCCAGCTAGGTCGGTTTAGATACGGGCAACCGACGAAATATCCACGTTTTTTCGGTGAATGGGTGGCGGAGGGTGGAGAATGGAGGGTGGAGAATGGCGTGGGTAGGGGGAAAGCCGCACTACGCTCCGGCTGG
Source organism: Anaerolineales bacterium (assembly GCA_018263655.1). Taxonomy (GTDB): domain Bacteria; phylum Chloroflexota; class Anaerolineae; order Epilineales; family JAANWY01; genus JAANWY01. Next base: position 11,303 of record JAANWY010000192.1, read on the forward strand.
ATCGCCAGATCCAGGCTGCAGGGCGACGGATTTGACAATCCGTCGCGAGCGTAAGTGTTACTTTTTCCTCAATGCCATCTTCCATCCCCCTACGGACTCATGGCGAGTGATTTAGCAGGTCGAGTATCATTCCGAGGCTTGGACCTGCTTGCGGTTGGCTTGGGACGGTGAGCGGGTGATTGCTGCCACACACCTCCACTGTGACGTCATCGGCATACCACCAGGTCCGCCGCCCTCTCTGACCGTCGTTTATGGCTGTGAAGTAGAGGGTGATCGTTTGGCCGCGGAAGTCGAGGAGGTCGTGCTCATTTCGCAGCCAGGTTCGAGCGTTGGATTGGATCTTCAGCACCTGCTCCAATGGCGGGAAGCTGAGCCCTTCGTCGAAGACCCATGAGGCCTGCCAGTCTCTGTCGCCGTATGCCTGGGTGGCCGGCCAGTACCAGAACGATAGCTTCGCACGCGTGGCGTCATCCGGGATGTGAACCGCTTGCCAGATCGAGGAATAGGTCAAGGTATCGGATTCGTAGGGCATGATGCCCATCAACACAGACCGCTGTCCGGTGTGGTAGTTGGCCGTCGTGTAGCGTGCCTGGCGCGGCGTGGGCCCGAAGGTCCAGGTGCGGTTCTGCTCGAACCCCGAATTCAGCACGATCTGCCGGCACCCGGGCGTCGGTTTCGTAGTTGGTGTCGCCGTGGCGGTCAACGTCGCGCGTCCGGTGGGCGTCAGCGTTGGCGTCGGCGTGTTGGTCAGCGTTGGTCGGTGCGTGTCTCGTAGGAGATGACCTCGTCGGCGGGCCTGTCGGGTAGTTCCCAGGTGTTTGCCGGACCGCGGTCGCCTCCCCAGCCTCCTTCGCCGCCGATGAA
>JAANWY010000193.1 GCA_018263655.1 Anaerolineales bacterium
GACACACTGTCTTGGATATTCATAGTATCCCAATTTTGGCGCAAATTTGTTAAAGGTCAAGCTGGAGATCGATGCAGAATTTATCCAAAGTCCAATATGTAGGTCGAAATAGTATTTCGACCCGACGATTTACCAAATCGTCCTACATGTCCCCCCAATTGAGAAGATACTCCTCTTACAGCATTTGCACCATGGCTGGGTCGAACCGCTCGCGCTTCACGAACCGGCCATGGCTCAGGTCACCGCGGAATTCACCCTCGTGCCACACGATGCGGCCCCGGGAGGTTGTGGTGCGGACTCGGCCCTGAATGGTCATGCCGGCGTACGGCGTGAAGCCGGCGTTGCTGTGAAGATCGTCGTCGGTCAGCGTCCACGTCTCGCGCGGGTCGTAGATGACGACGTCGGCGTCTGCACCAGGCGTCAAGGCCCCTTTGCGTGGGTAGAGGCCGAAGACGCGGGCCGGATTGGTGCTCAGCAACTGCACTAATCGATTCACAGAAATGTGCCCCTGCTCGACGGCGGACGTGTACATCAGCATCAGTCGGGTTTCGACGCCGGGCACGCCGGGCGATGCGGTCCGGAAATCATTGTCCTCGATGCGGCGCTCCTGAGGATAGGCGCAGTGATCGGTGGCGATGGTATCGACGCGACCTCTCTCCAGCGCGTCCCACAAGGCTGCCTGATCCGCTGGAGGTCGCAGCGGCGGGGTCATGAAGTAGCGCTCCGGCTCTTGCGCGTAGTCTTCGTCGTTCAGCAGCAGGTGATGCGTGCATGCCTCGCCGATGGCCGGCTGCCCGCGCATCCGGGCTGCGGCCACCAGGCTGGGCGACTGCCCTACGGACATGTGCACGAAGTAGATGGGCGCGTTGCCCGCCTCGCGTGCCAGAAACAGCCCTCGATTGATGACCTCCAGCTCGGCTAGACCAGGCCGGCTGGCGGGGTGGTATCGCAAGCCGGATTTCCCTCCCGCCACGAAGCGGGCTTTCGTCGCTTCGACGATGGCGTCGTTCTCGGCGTGCACCACGACGATCATGCCCAGCTCTTTCGCCCGTGCCAGCGTCCGATACCACGTATCGTCATCGCCGTAGAGCCCCGCTTGGCGGTAGGTGGTGTACATTTTGATGCTGGTCACGCCGCGCTCGGCAACCTCGGCTAGTTCTGCATCCTGACCTTGGGATAGATCGACAACGCTCATGTGTAGGCCGGCGTCGATGTGAAGTTGGCCTTTCATCTCCCCCTGCCGGACATCGAGCCCCTTCAGCAGCGATTCCTCGACGTGGTCGCTGACAAAATCGATGATGGTGGTCACACCCCCGCAGGCCGCTGAGCGGGTGCCGGCGGCGAAGTCATCTACGGTCAGGTAGTCGCCGACGCGGAGCTGGAAGTGCACGTGGGGGTCGATCATGCCGGGCATGACGTAGCAGCCCTCGGCATCGATCACCTCATCGCCGGGGCGAGTGGGGAGGCCGGCGCCCAAGGCTTGGACCGTCTCGCCCTCAATTCTCAGATCAGCCGGCACGGAGCCAGCTTCGGTGACCAACATTCCGTTTTTGACTATGAGTGCCATCGTTTATTTCCGATTCCCCTGCAGCCCTGCCCAGACAGTGCGCCGGCTAGTGTACCACAGAGCGGCAACTCGGTCAAGGAGTTTTACGAATTTATGTAACTACTCACGCTACCGCCCTTGCAGTTGAGAAATGCGGAAAAATGGGGTCGCTGGGGGGCGGCCGCCCCCCAGCGACCCCATTTTTCCGCATTTCCTTGTGTAGCTACGAAGTGCCTGAGTAGTTACCAATTTATGATACAAAAAGCCCACCAGTTCGGTGGGCATCTTGGCAGTGGAGGATGAGCTTGTGGTACAGCCCTTGCCCCAACCTCAGTCTGAAGACATTTCCATATTCTGTGCCTCAGGCCCCAGAGCCTGAGGACCCGTCCAGCGCTGAAAGAGATCCTCAGGTAGCTCGATATCGAACATGCCCAATGCGCGACCGACGGTCTGGTTGATAATGTCGTCCAGCGTCTGGGGCCGATGGTAGAAGGCCGGCACCGGTGGAAGGACAATGGCGCCCATCTCCGTGACTTGAACTAGTAGCCGCAGATGACCCAAATGGAGTGGCGTCTCGCGAGGCAGCATTACCAAGCGACGCCGTTCCTTGAGAGTCACATCGGCGGCTCGTAGCAACAGGTTATCATTGGAGGACAGCGCGATCCCCGAGAGGCTCTTCATGGAGCAAGGGATCACCACCATGCCGGCTGTCTTGAACGAGCCAGAGGAAATCGAGGCAGCGATGTCGCTGAAACCGTAGACCTCGTCTGCCAAAGCCCCCACTTCCCTCACGTCGTAATCGGTCTCAAGGCCGATGGTCCGCTCGGCCGCCGAGCTAATTATCAGGTGTGTCTCGACCTCTGGGACCTCGCGTAGTACATCCAGCAGCCGAATCCCATAAATGGCCCCACTAGCACCAGAGATGCCTACGATGAGCTTCATAAACACAACTACGGCTCCCAGCCGGCGAAGGCGTCGATCACCGGCTCGATGTCATCCATCATCGGGTAGAGGATTGGGCAGGTGACGCCGGCATCGATGTATTCGGCAACCTTAGCCTGACACTGTCGCGTTGTGCCGACCGCCATCAGATTCCGCACCACATCATCGGGGATCAGCTTGGCCGCACGCCGATAGTCCTCGTCGGTGGCCGGCCAACCGACGAACTCCTGCACTCTCTTGATCAAGTCCTTGTCCACGTTGCTAGCCTTCATAATGTGCGGCTCGGTGCCCAAGTAGTAGGCCACCAGGGTCTTGCCCTCCATCATTGCCGCATCCGGGTCGTCGTCCGACAGACAGCAAACCAGCAATTCGGGCCGGTCGACGTCGTCCAGGGTCCTGCCGGCCTTCTCGGCCCCCCTGCGCACGCGTTCCACCGCATCGCGAATGTAGTCCACTGACACCACGTAGTTGAGCACCACGCCGTCGGCTATTTCGCCCGTAAGCTCCAGCATCTTGGGGCCGGTGGCACCGACGTAAATCGGGATGTCGCGCGGCGATGTGTCGCCATAAGCCACGTCCAGCTTCACCTGATCCAGTTGGACGAAGTCCCCCTCATAAGTGACCTCTTCCATGGTGAAAAGCTGGCGGATGGCTTCGACGTTCTCACGCATTGCCGTAAGCGGCCGCTTGCGCTCCACGCCGACCCGCGAGGCGATCGGCTCCCACCACGCGCCCAGCCCGAGCATCACGCGGCCGCGACCGTCCACTTTGCCGGCCAGCTCCCACATCGTACTCCAGGTGGCGGCGATGACGGCCGCGTTGCGTGTCCAAAGAGGTAGCACACCAGAGCCGATGCGTAAGCGTTTGGTTTCAGCGATAAAGGCGCTCATCATCACGACGCAATCGCGGGCCAGCCGCGTGTCGGCCTGCCAGATCTCGGAGAAGCCACGCTCCTCGGCATACCGCGCCATTTCGATTTCGTAACGCATGGGGTGTTTATCCTGCATGTACAGAGCCATCCGTTGGGCCATCGTTGACCTCCTCTTTTGGCTATGCTCGTAGTAAGGCACGTAGCGGAGCGGAGTGCCGCCCGCCTCACGCCACTCCGCTCCGCTACGTGGCTAACTACGAACCATCTACTCTCTCGCCTTGTGCCACATCCGCGCCGCGTTTTCGTGAACGCGAGCGCGCATCGCCCGCATGTCCGCGCCCAGCACTTCGCCGTCGCGCACCCGCCATTCGCCGGCCACCATCACGTCGCGGACGTGGGTGTGGTTGCGCCACAGCACGAGTTGCTCGTACAGATTGTGGTCGGCGACGGGTGTGGGGAGTTCCGCATTGATCAGTTGCAGGTCGGCGGCCCAGCCGGGCTCCAGCCGGCCCACTCGCTCCAGACCGATAGCACGAGCTCCCCCCTCGGTAGCCAGATACCAGACCAGGTGAGCGGGCATCACTTGCGGGTTGAGATGGGCGGCCTTGTGGATGAGGAACGCACCCCGCATCACCGCGAAGAAGTCGTTGACGTAGCCGTCGGAGCCCAGCCCCAGGGTGACGCCGGCATCCATGAGTTCCGGAACCGGAGCGATGCCACCGCCGACTTCGCAGTTGCTGAGCGGCATATGGGTGACGTGCACCCCACGCTCAGCAATGGTGGCTTGTTCCCGCTCGGAAACTTGAACGCACTGCGACGCCAGCATCGCCGGCCCGGTCACGCCCAATTGGTCGTAGTACTCCAGGGTGCGCATGCCAAAGTGCTCTTGCGCGTAATTGGGCTCGTGGACGCCTTCGTTGCAGTGCATGTGCGTCAACACGTCGAGGTCGCCGGCCAGCTCAAACGCCTGTCTGATGAAGCCGGCGGAGCAGGTGAAGGTAGTATGGAAGCACATCAGGCCGCTCACCAGCCCGCCCGCTTCTCGACAATGCTCGACGAATTCAGCATTTTCGCGCAGGCCAAGCTGGCCGTTCTCCCGGCTGACGCGCTCCGTCGCCTCAAAGGACAGGATACCCCGCATGCCTCGCCGCTCGACGACTTCCTTCTGCGCCAGCAGCGCGCCCGGGATGGCGAAGGGGGCTTCCAGACAGTCGTAAAAGCAAGTGGTGCCACCGCGCAGCATCTCGGCGCAGACCCAGTCGGTGGCAGCACACATCATCTCGTGATCCAGTGCATCTTCCACCAGCGGCCACCAGAAGTCGGCCAGGAAGGACCAGAAGTCCGATGGGGCTTTGTCCAGGGGAATGCCATGCGCCAATGTGCCGTACAGATGTGTGTGCCCGTTGACGAAACCCGGCGCGACGACGCACCCGCCGGCGTCATGTACCTCGTCGTCAGGGTAATCGCGCCGCAGGTCGGCACTAGGACCCACTGCCGCGATCGAGTCGTCCACCACGCGCACGCCCCAGTTCGCCTTTGGCGGTTCCATCGGCGTGGTGATGAGCCAGTCACCAAGGATTAGTGTTGACGACATAGATACCTCCCGGATGGAAACCAGACTGTTGCCAGAGGGATTGTGAGACGATGCTCGGGAAGAATAATGGGTAACTGCTCAGGCGATCGCCCGGCTACTGCCCTCGCAGTTGAGAAATCCGGAAAAGATGGGGGTGTGGGCGGCCGCCCCCACACCCCCATCTTTTCCAGATATTCCTTGTGTAGAGATC
>JAANWY010000194.1 GCA_018263655.1 Anaerolineales bacterium
CAGGCCGAATTGTGGAAGGGCCGGGGAAGTAGGTCGCAGTAAGGGTGGCTTGTGTTGGCGCGCATCCTACATGTCTGGTATAATACCGGCCGGAGCAGCTACGATTGGAGCTTGTAATGGGAAACCAGAGAATCCGCGTCGGCATTGTCTTCGGCGGCCGATCCGGCGAGCACGAGGTGAGCTTGAGCTCAGCCCAAGGTATTATTCGAGCGGTCGACGAGAACAAGTACGAGGTGGTACCGATTGGCATTACCAAGGACGGGCGTTGGATTGCCGGCGGCGACCCGATGCAGAAACTACGCGCCGAAGCCGGCCAATCCGAGGCGCTGACATCCTCTTCTGAGAGAGCCCCCACTGAAGCATCGGACCCCTTGCTCGCACCACTGGAGCCACGGCGTGCACCGTTCACCACCCCCCACTCCCCGCTGGACTTAGACGTCGTCTTCCCCGTACTCCACGGACCTTTTGGCGAGGATGGGACGGTTCAGGGCCTGTTCGAACTCGCAGGGATTCCGTACGTTGGTGCAGGTGTGACGGCTTCGGCGGTGGGGATGGACAAAGCCGTGATGAAGGACGTCATCCAGGCCCATGGGCTACCCACCCTCGACTACCGTGTCGTCAAACGCGCAACTTGGGAAGCCGATCCCGACGGGGTGATGGCCGAAATCGAGGCGGGGCTTCCCTACCCTGTCTTCACCAAGCCGGCCAACCTGGGTTCCAGCGTAGGTATCAGCAAGTGCCGCGATCGCACGGAGTTGCACGCTGGCCTAACTGAGGCCGCCCGCTTCGACCGCAAGGTCCTGGCCGAACGGGGCGTCAACGGCCGCGAAATCGAGGTAAGTGTGCTGGGCAATGACGACCCCATTGCCTCAGTGCCAGGCGAAATCGTGCCCAGCCGCGAGTTCTACTCATACGCGGCCAAGTACCTGGATGATGCCTCAGAGTTGCTGATCCCAGCGCCGCTATCAGCGGAGGGGACGGCGCAGGTGCAGGAACTGGCCATCGCGGCCTACACAGCCATTGACTGTGCCGGCATGGCCCGCTGCGATTTCCTGCTCGACCGGGACGGCGGTGAACTATATTTCAATGAACTCAATACGATCCCAGGCTTCACCCCGATCAGCATGTATCCGAAGCTGTGGAAAGCGTCAGGCATCCCCTATTCGGAACTCATCGACCGCCTTATCCAACTCGCTCTCGAGCGCCACGCTGACAAGCAGCGCTCAAAGACATCGTTTGATGTGTCAGAGGCAAAATGACCGAAACTAGACGCGTTGTTCTATCCGACATGGGCTTTCGCGGCGACACCATCGCCAAGGTCGATGACAATCTCTGGTTCGTGGCCGGCGGCATTCCCGGCGAGGAGGTCGTCGTCGAAATCGCAAAGCGTGACCGGCGGTTCACCTACGCCAAAGTGAAAGAAGTCATCGAGTCATCCCCGGACCGTATCGATGCGCCCTGTCCTTACTTCGGTAAGTGCGGCGGCTGTCAGTGGCAGCACGTCGACTACGAGACCCAACTCGAGTTCAAGACCAACCTGGTGCGTGAACAGCTTGGTCGGCGCGGCGACTTCGAAGACCCTCCGGTCAGGTCCACCATCGGCATGGACGAGCCCTGGCACTATCGCAACCAGGCGCGCTTCACCATCGGCCCCGAGGGGCAACTCGGATTCAACACGCATTTCCGGAACAAGTTCCTGCCCATCGACGAGTGCCTCATCCTGCATCCGAAGATCAATGCGGTACTGAACGAATTGCAGGGTCGGTGTGAAGATGTCAAGCACCAAGTCGTGGTCCGCTTCGGATTCTACACCGGTGAGCTAATGGTGTTCCCGGAAGTCCCGATTGAGGATTTGTCCTTCGAGACTGGTCAGCGTTATTTTGAGGAAGCGTTGCACGGTCACCACTTCCAGGTGTTCAATTCGTCCTTCTTCCAAACCAACACCCGGCAGGCTGAGACCTTGAGCCGGCTTGTTCAGGAGAAGCTCGAACTGACGGAGGGCGAAGTCGTGGTGGACGCATACTCCGGCGTCGGTGCGTTCGCAGTTCTGCTTGCAGATCGTGCCGGCCGCGTCATCGCCATCGAAGAATCGGCGTCGGCCATGGCTGACGCTCGCGAGAACATTCAGGGCCTTGACAATATAGACCTCATTGAGGGCCGGACCGAGGAGACGCTGCCAGAACTTGAAGGTCCCATCGATGCTGTGATTCTCGATCCGCCGCGCGCCGGCTGCCGGCCCGTGGTGCTGGAGGCATTGATTGAGCGCCCGCCGCCCAAGATCGTTTACGTCTCTTGCGATCCGTACACCCTGGCCCGCGACCTGCGCGTTCTCGTCGACGGCGGCTTTGAACTCGTCGAAATCCAACCAGTTGACATGTTTCCCCAGACCTACCATGTCGAAAGTGTCACCACCCTGGTAGCGTAGATTGAACATGGACTTGTTTGAACACAGCCGGCAAGAGCAGATTCAGCGTGAAGCGCCGCTGGCGGCCCGCATACGTCCGCAGACGCTGGGCGAATTCGTGGGGCAGGCGCACATCGTCGGCGAGGGCCGGCTACTGCGCCGCGCTATCCAGGCCGATCAGCTCTCGTCGCTGATCTTCTGGGGGCCGGCCGGCACCGGCAAGACGACCCTGGCCAACATCATCGCCAACACCACCGAATCTCACTTCGCGGCTCTCAGCGCCGTATTGGCCGGCGTCGCCGACCTCCGCGAGGTCATCGCCGAGGCCAAGGACCGTCGCAACCTGTACGGCCGGCGCACCATCCTCCTCATCGACGAAATCCACCGCTGGAACAAGGCCCAGCAGGACGCCATGCTGCCCCACGTCGAGGATGGCACCGTGATCCTCATTGGGGCCACGACGGAGAACCCCTATTTCTCCGTCATTTCTCCGCTGGTGTCGCGCTCGCGCATTTTCCAACTGGAGCCGCTGTCCGAGGATGATGTGCGGGCTATTCTCCAACATGCGCTGGACGATGGCGAGCGTGGCTACGGACAGGTCGAGGTCGCTGTGAGCGAGGAGGCCATGGCCCACATCGTCAACATGGCCGGCGGCGATGCACGCAACGCGCTCAACGCGCTGGAGTTGGCGGTGGAAACGACACCGCCGGCCGGCGCTGGTGTGATCCAGATCGACCTGGCGGTGGCCGAGGAATCCATCCAACGGCGAGCGTTGCGTTACGACAAAGGTGGCGACGAGCACTATGATACGATTTCGGCCTTCATCAAGAGCATTCGCGGCTCCGACCCCGACGCGGCCCTCTACTGGCTGGCGAAGATGATGTACGCTGGCGAGGATCCGCGCTTCATCGCGCGCCGGCTCGTCGTCCACGCGTCGGAGGACATTGGCCTGGCTGACCCGATGGCCCTCGTCGTTGCCACATCGGCTGCGCACGCCGTCGAGTACGTCGGCATGCCCGAGGCCAAGCTCAATCTGGCTGAAGCGACGTTGTACTTGGCCACAGCCCCGAAGTCGAACTCCGTGCTGTCTATCACCGAGGCGCTGCGCGACGTGGAGCGCGAGGGCGAGACCGATGTTCCCAAGCACCTGAAAGACGCCAGTCGCGACGCCGAAGGCCTGGGCCATGGCGAGGGGTACGAGTATCCGCATGACTTCCCCGACCGCCACGTGGTGCAACAGTACCTGCCGGCGGCATTGCGAGGCCGGCGGTGGTACAAGCCCAGTGACCAGGGCTACGAGGGCGAGATCGCCGAGCGCTTGACGAGATGGCGCCAGGACACGAAGGAGGGTAAACAGTGATCAAGGTTCAACCGAAAATTCAAAAGCCACCGCTTGTCCTGCACCTACCACCTAGTGCAAAGATGACGTCCGATGAATTCTTCGATTTCTGCCGGCTCAACCGCGACCTACGCATCGAACGCACAGCGGAAGGAGACATCATCATCATGCCCCCTGCAGGAGGAGAAACGGGTGCACGGAATGCTGAATTGACCATGCAAGTTAGATTGTGGGCCAAGAAAGACGGCTCAGGTGTAGCATTTGACTCGTCAACAGGCTTCGATCTACCCAACGGCGCAACACGCTCACCTGATGCTGCTTGGGTAGAACGCTCGCGCCTGGCCCCCCTGTCATCGGAACGGAAACGGAAATTCCTGCCGCTGTGTCCCGACTTCGTCGTCGAATTGCGATCGCCTTCGGATTCGCTTTCAGCGCTGCAGGACAAAATGGAAGAATACCGGGCCAATGGTGCAAGGCTCGGCTGGTTGATCGATCCCGATCAGCGGCGCGTGTACGTCTATCGTCCGGGGGCAGAAGTGGAACGCCTGGACAATCCGACCGAATTAGCCGGCGATCCTGTCCTACCAGGGTTTGTTCTCGATCTGGCTGACGTTTGGGAGGTCGAAATCTAGGATCTGTTGACATTTGCCGATTTCGACGCTTCGATACGCCCTTGCAGGGCACTCAGCATGCGGAATCGGGCCAAAAACGACCCTTCGATACGGCTATCGCCTACCCCTCGTCGGGCCCTTCGATGAACTCAGGACGCCGCTTGGGAGGGGCCTCAGGATCCGTTTTTGGGCAAATGTCAACAGATCCTAGCCTGGAGAGCCTGAATCTTCAGGTGGTGTAGCAGGACGTGATCGCTTGGCGGAATGTGATACGTTATCCTCATTGATCCCTGGCTTTCGCGCCTACACAAGAAGAGACCGGAGAAAAGGGGTCGGTGGGGGCGGCCGCCCCCACCGACCCCTTTTTTCCGCATTTCGCAACTGCGAGGGCAGTAGCCTGAGTAGTTACGCAAGCTGAAAGGAGACAAAGCTGTGGTAAACGCAATTGTACTGATCAAGGTGCGGCGTGCGCAAGTGCACCAGGTCGCCCAAGATCTACTTGAGCGACAGGGCGTGACGGAGGTGTTCTCAGTAGCCGGCCAATATGACCTGGTCGCCATCCTTCGCACTCAGACGAACGAGGACATTGCTGACCTGGTAACGCATCAGATTCAGGACGTGGAGGGCATCACGGAGACCGAGACGCTGATGGCCTTCAAGGTTTACTCGAACTATGATCTCGAGCACGTATTTTCGATTGGTGCGGGATCGTGAGTTGATCCCAGGTCGGAGCCAGGTCAGAGCCGGGAATGAATGCTCGTCGTTCATCCCGGTTCTTGCTTTGTAAGCGTTCAGGGGGCAACCCATGGAGCATCCCTTCGACAGGCTCAGGACGTCGCTTCGATACGGTCTCCACTTCGTTTCGACCTACTCAGGATGCTAGTCCTGATACCTCCTGAACGGTTACCTTGCTTTTTCTGCAATCCTGCTCCGGCGGGTGTGGAATGCCCGTAGCCTAAACTTGGACCGGTTGGAAACCGGCCTTTGACCCGATTTTGACCCGATTCCTATATACTTAGGAATGTACGTGACTACTCAGGCACTTCGTGCCTACACAAGCAGAGGCCTCAACTGCGAGGATGGTAGCCTGAGTAGTTACGAATGCACTTGAGTTTCTAGGCTACGTGATGACGGTCATTGGAATAACAATATGAAGGGCTCGCAGGTGAGCCTTATTGACTGGTTCCGCAACTCAGGATCGCGTTTGAGAGGCATAGGGACTTCCAGGGAAATAAACCTCTCCAACATAGCCTGTTTTCCCCAGAAACCCTTGGGTTTTTGGGAGGTTTTGAATTCTGGAATCCCCATAACCGGGGCCTATCAGCCCAGATACGTCCCCTTTATTGTTTACACAGATCGGGTGACGGTTGGACCGCAATCTTCAGGGTGATCGGCCACAACCGTCCCGCTGACCAGCATGCCCCCTCCTTGCTACCATTTCCTAGAAAGGCGACGCCTGTTCTTGGATGACGGCATGTTTCCACACAATACGATCTCCCAATATGTGCTTGTTGCACAGGAGGTGCCTTAATGGCTAAAACTGCAGTTTCTCAAAGCGCCTCATTGAATGAGGCGTTCTACACCAGTCTGTTCGAGGTGCCGGACGGTGAGCAAGTCAAAAAATGCTTGCAGTGCGCCTCGTGCAGTGGTGTGTGCCCTTTCGGCTACCTGATGGACTTCCCACCAGGTAGGATGATCGGCGCCTTGCGCGCGGATATGTTTGACAACGTGATGGACACCGATACGGTCTGGATGTGCATGTCCTGTCACGCCTGTGCCGAAGTATGCCCGGCCCAAATCCCGCTGACCGCGGGCTTGATGACGCGGGCTAAAGAAGAGCTGCTTCTGGCCGGCAACATTCCAACGGAACTCCAGGACGCCCTGGAGAACTCTCAGCGGTACGGCAACCCCCTGGGCGAATCGCCACGCAAACGAGCCGCTTGGACGAAGGGTCTCGACGGTGATGTTCCGATTCTGACCAAGGCCAAGCGACCGGTGGACGTCTTGTGGTTTGTGGGCGACTACCCTTCCTACCATCCTCGCGTTCAGCGTGTGAGCCAGGCGTTGGCCAAGGTCTTGAATGCGCTGGGGGTGGACTTTGGCATCCTGGGGCCTGAGGAGAACAGCGACGGCGACTCGCAGCGCCTGGCCGGCGAGCGCGGGTTGTTCGAGATGATGGCCGAGAAGAATGGACGCGCCTTCCACAAGTATGAGTTCAACGAAATCGTGACCACCGACCCCCACGCCTACAACGCCCTCAAGAACGAGTACCCAGCGTTGGGTATCTCCTACCCAGTGCGACACTATACTCAGTTCCTGGCTGAGCGGCTCGATCAGCTCAAACCGCTGCTGAAACAGGAAGTAGAAGCCAGGGTCACCTACCACGATCCGTGCTACCTGGGCCGAACCAACGATGTGTACGACGAACCTCGCCAATTGCTGAAGGCTATCCCCGGCGTGGAGTTGGCGGAGATGTCGCATCAGCGTGAGAACAGCCTGTGCTGCGGTGGCGGGGGCGGCGGGATGTGGCTCGATGGCTTCACGTGGGAGAGGGCCGAGACCAGACTGTCCGAGTGGCGGGTGCGTGAGGCGGTAGCCGCCGGCGCCGACATCTTGGCCGTGGCTTGTCCCTACGAACCGCCGCGCTTCGAAGATGCTGCCAAGATGGTTCAGGGAGCCGGCCGGCTGGTTGTGAAGGATATCGCCGAGCTGCTGGCCGACGCGATGGGTGACTAGGCCGATCGCAATCCGGGAGGAGGAGTAGATGAATATCGTAGTCCCAGTAAAACTCGTACCTGATCTAGTTGAAGAACTGGAAATTGATGAGAGCGGCGCGGCTCTTGACACAACCTGGATGCGCCTGATGGTCAACGAATTCGATGATCACGCCGTTGAGCAGGCCATACTGCTCAAGGAACGTGGCGGAGGCCAGGTGACGATCTTGGCGCCCGATGCCGAGGATGTGGATGATGTGCTCTTCACCGCGGCTGCCAAGGGCGCCGACCGGCTGATCAAGATCACCGGTCCGTTTGAGGAGCAGGTGAACAATCACGCCCTGGCTCGCTCCCTGGCGGCCGTCGTCGAAGAGCTTCAGCCCGACCTGGTGCTGACCGGCGTACAGGCCCACAATGATCTGGATGGGCCGGTTGGGCCGTTGCTGGCCGAGTACTTAGGAATGCCCTATGTCGGCTACGTGTCCGGCGTGACGGCAAGCGACGGCAACGTCGTAGCCCAGAAGGAATACCCCGGTGGGCTGCTTGCCGAGATGGAGGTGGCGCTGCCGGCCGTGTTGGGCATCCAGGCTGCCGAGGAACCACCGCGCTATGTGGCTTTCAGCCGGGTCCGCCAGGCGATGAAGAGTGCCGATATCAGTGAACAGGCAGTCGCCGAGTTGGACCTCAGTGGTAGCCCCACCGTCGGCCGCATGTTCCAGCCGGAGGCCGGTGAGCGAGCAACGATGATCGAAGGTGACGAGGACGAGGTCGCAACTAGGCTCGTTGAGATATTCAAAGACGCGGGCGTGTTGTAAGATGCCTCAGGTTTCGTATTGCGTATTGCGTAACGACTCTCGATACGAAATACGCAATATGCAGTACGTGAAGGAGAACACCAATGAACCAAGATATATACGTTGTTGTTGAGCACTTGCGTGGCCAAGCGGCCGACATCTCGTATGTGATGCTGGCAGCGGCCCGCGTGCTGGCCCAGGGAACGGGCGGCAACGTGGTGGCTGTACTTCTGGGTCACGATGCACAAGAGTTGGCAGATGACCTAGCCGCTGACCAGGTGTTGTACGTTGATGATCCGGCGCTGGCCGAATTCACCTCGGACGCCTACGAGAAGGCACTGGCCGGCTTGGTCGAAGAGAACGCCCCGCGCGCTGTACTGTTTGGTGATACTTCCATCGGGGCGGATGTGGCCGGTGGGCTTTCGGCCCAGCTCGAGCTGCCGCTGGTCAGCTACTGCCAGAGCGTCCGTGCTGATGATGGCGCGCTCAAATTCGTCAGCCAGATCTGTGGTGGCAAGATCATGACCGAAGGCGATCTGCCGGACACGACGACGTTGGTGACGATGATCCCCGGCGGCTTCAAGCCGGAAGAAGGCCAAAGCGCACAACGGCCCGAGGTGACGCCCGTGACGGCCCCGGCGCTGGAGGACTTGCGCGTTACGCTGAAGCAGTACATTGAGCCGGAGGTCGGGGACGTGGATATCTCCACAGAGCCGATCCTGATAGCTGTTGGACGTGGTGTCCAGAGCGAGGATGATGTCGAGTTCGCGGAAGAACTGGCTGAAGCCCTGGGTGGTGCGGTGTGTTCCTCTCGCCCACTGGTGGACCAAGGTTGGCTGCCGACAGCGCGGATGGTGGGCAAGTCGGGCAAGAGGGTCAAGCCTAAGCTGTACCTGGCGATGGGCATCAGCGGCGCCCCAGAGCACGTCGAGGGCATTGCCGACAGCGAGTTAATCGTTGCCGTCAACACCGATCCTGACGCGCCGATCTTTGATCTCGCCCAGTACGGCGCCGATATCGATCTGTACGATCTAATCCCAGCCCTTGCCGAACAAATCCGGCAGGCCAAAGGCTCATAGGCTAGACGAGAAGAGGAGTATATTTCGATGTCAGAGCTTTCATGGGGGGAGGTCTCCGGACCGAACCCGCCCTCGCCTCGGTCAGGAGACCTTCGGCGAACAACGGGACTTCGGCGAACAACGAGACTTCGGCGAGTGAGGTCTCTCAGCCGAACCCCCCTCCGCCTCGGTCAGGAGACCTTCGGCGAACAACGAGGCCTTCGGCGAGCAATGGGACAGAGGAGGATGCTTGATGCCAGAACGAGCTGACTTCTGGGGTATTCCGCACACCTGGGGCCCACCAGAGATTTACGCGTATACACTGATGGGCCTTGCCACCCTCGTACTACTCTTCCGCTTCTACCGGCGTGTCAGTCTGTGGTGGCAGGTGGGTCGGCCAGAGATGCGTTGGGATCAACTCCAGGTGCGGCTGGGCCGCCTCATTCGCTATGCGATCGTTCAGACGCGGGTCCTGCGCCAAGAATACCCGGGCGTGATGCACGCTGGCCTGGCCTGGGGGTTCTTCGTGTTCTTCCTCGGCACCGCGCTGGCGACCATCCACTCCCACTTCTTCGAGTTTCTGCGCGGCAATATCTATCTGCTCTACAAGTTTGTTCTGGACACGTTCACGATCTTCTTCATAGTCGGTGCAGCTTTGGCGGCTTATCGACGCTTCGTTCAGCGGCCGCGCCGGCTGACGCTCCAGAATCGGTTCACCTGGTCGCTGGTGCTGGTTGTGGGGATTGTAGCGGGCGGACTGCTCGTCGAGTCGCTGCGGTTGGCTGTGGAGCGACCGGAGTGGGCCCTGTGGACACCTGCCGGTTGGCTGGTCGCCCAGGCCTGGATCGCTACTGGGGCCTCGGATGCGACACTCACGAATTGGCACCTGGGCGCGTGGATACTCCACCTATTGACGGTCGTCTTACTATTCGTAACACTGCCGGCGACTACGCTGTTGCATCTCTTCACTGGCCCACTCAACGCGTTCTTCTCCAAGCTCGACCGGCCGATGGGGCAACTTGCCCCCATCGCAGAGACCTCGCAGAGTGAGCCGGTCTACGTCAGCACACTGCGTGACCTGACATGGAAGCAGTTGCTCGATAGCGATGCCTGCACGGAGTGCGGGCGCTGCCAGGATGCCTGCCCAGCCTTTGCGGCCGGCACACCGCTCAGCCCCAAGGAGTTGATTGTGGGTCTGCGCGATGCCCTGGGGCGGGATGGGCCGGCGCTCGTTAACGGGAACGGTAAGGCGCCGGCGCTGGTTGGAGAGACGATTGCAGATGCTGTGTTGTGGTCATGCACGACCTGCGGCGCTTGCGTTCGCGAGTGTCCAGTGTTGATCGAGCATGTGGACACCATTGTCGACATGCGTCGCCACCTGGTCATCGAAGGGCAAGTGGACACCGAACTCCAGGATGCACTTGCGAATCTGGGCCGCTATGGTAACTCATTCGGCAAATCAGGGCGCGCTCGTGCCAGGTGGTCCCGAAAAATCAAGCCCAAGATCAAAGATGCTCGCAAAGAGCCCGTCGAGCACCTGTGGTTTGTCGGCGACTACGCCTCGTACAGTCCCACCGTAACGGACATCACCCAAATGACGGCTGAGGTGTTTCGAAAAGCCGGCCTCGACTTCGGTATCATGTACGATGCCGAACGCCACTCCGGCAACGATGTGCGCCGGGTGGGCGAAGAGGGCCTGTTCGAGATGCTGGTCGAAGAGAACACGGCGGCGTTGAGCAAATGCTCTTACGAGGCCATCGTCACCACTGATCCACACACCTACAACGCGCTCAAGCACGAATACCCGGCTGAGGTCAACGGTACTCGCCCAGTGCTCCACTATGCTGAACTATTGGATCAAATGATTGCGTCTGGCCAGCTCAAGTTCAGCAAGAAACTCGGCTACAAGGTGACCTATCACGACCCGTGCTACCTGGGTCGCTACAACGGCGTGTACGACGCGCCCCGTCGAGTGATCGAGGCCACAGGCTGTGAACTGGTCGAGATGCCGCGGCACAGCGACCGTGCCTTCTGCTGCGGCGCCGGCGGCGGGCGTATATGGATGGATGAGGGCGAGATTGAAGAACGCCCCAGCGAGGCGCGCATTCGCGAAGCTGTGGACCTTGATGGTGTGACGGCCTTTGTCGTTGCTTGCCCTAAGGACGTCACTATGTATCAGGATGCCGTGAAGACAACCGGTCACGAGGCCCGTCTCGTCGTCAAGGATCTGATCGAGTTGGTTCACGAAGCGATGTGATTTCGGATTTGGCCCTTGCTTGGAAGCCCATTGCCGCTGGCGGGAGTCGGGGTCAACTTGCAGCGAGGGATCAATCCGAATAGTGAACATGTTTGCGCCAACGGTGGAGGGTAGTACGGGGTACAGAGAATTATGTCCGCGAAAGGATGAGAATCTATGAGTGAAAAAGTTGGAGTCTACGTCTGCCACTGCGGCACCAACATCGCCGGAGTCGTGGATGTGGAAGAAGTGTCCCGCTGGGCTGGAGAGCAACCCGACGTAGAGGTTGCCCGTGACTACAAGTTCATGTGCTCCAGCCTGGGGCAGGACTTGGTTGAAGAGGACATCAAAGAGAAGGGCCTAACACGAGTAGTTGTCGCGGCTTGCTCCCCCCACATGCATGAAAAGACCTTCCGGGGAGCCTGCGAGCGCGCCGGCCTGAATCCGTTCCTGTTCGAGATGGCTAACATTCGGGAACACGACTCCTGGACCACGAATGACAAGGATGCGGCTACTAATAAGGCGAAGTCCTTGGTCAACGGCGCTGTCAGGCGGGTGGTCCATCATCAGCCATTGGAGTCCCTGCCGGTGGAGATCGACGCTAACACCCTGATCGTGGGGGGTGGCATCGCGGGCATCACGGCTGCGCTGGAATTGGCCGATGCCGGCCGTCACGTGTACCTGGTGGAGCGGGAACCGTCCATCGGTGGCCACATGGCCCAATTGGACAAGACTTTCCCCACGTTGGATTGCTCGGCCTGTATTCTAACCCCCAAAATGGTGGAAGCCGGCCAGCATGACAACATCACCCTGCTGAGCTACAGCGAGGTAGAAGAGATCGACGGCTACCTGGGCAACTTCACGGTGACGGTGCGCAAGAAGGCACGTTACATCGACGAAGAACTATGCACCGGCTGTGGCATCTGCGTCGAAAAATGCC
>JAANWY010000195.1 GCA_018263655.1 Anaerolineales bacterium
CGGTAGGGGATGTATTCGAGGATGGCCGGCACGGGGTCGTCCTCGGCGTCTTCCGGCAGCCAGATACGGGCGGCCAGCCGTGTGCCAGCGGCCAGTACCAGCTCACGCTTTCATTCATTTGAGCGAGCGTACGAAGTGTAGTATACTTCGATCCCCTACTTCTTTGGTTCTTGGAGGTAACAAATTTAGATTGCCATCCTTCGCCCGGCGCTCATCAAAAGCCAGTAAAGAAGGGTCCTTTAAGGAAAACATGGCAAACGCAGACATTAGCGCATCCGTCAAAGAAATATGCACATCCGATTCAGCCATAGCGGGAATTGCTGAGTGATCGGTAAACGGGAGCCGATGAGTTAACGAAAACATGAAACAAGTCATCATCGTGGGTGGTGGGATTGCCGGCCTGGCGACCGCCTACTATCTTCAGAAGCAAGCGACCGATGCCGGCATCGAACTCGAGTACACGCTGATTGAGAGCGACACTGAATTTGGCGGCAAAATAGCGACGGCACACCGCGATGGCTTCGTCATCGAGGGTGGCCCCGATTCCTTCATCACCCAGAAACCGTGGGCGCTGCAACTCGCGCGTGAACTGGGCCTGTCCGACCGGTTGCTGGGCACCAATGACGAGCGCCGCAAGGTGTACGTACTGGTCGACGGCCGGCTCGTGGAGCTGCCCGATGGCGTGATGCTGGTCGTGCCAACGAAAATGATGCCCTTTGTCACGTCGCCGCTGATCTCGTGGCCTGGAAAGTTGCGCATGGGACTCGATCTGGTGATCCCACCGCGCGAAGAAGACAGCGACGAGAGCTTGGCCGACTTTATTCGGCGCCGGCTGGGCCAGGAAGCGCTCGACAAGATCGCCGAACCGCTGATGGCCGGCATCCACGTCGCCGACCCCGAGCGCCTCAGCTTGCAGGCCACGTTCCCGCGCTTCATCGACATCGAGCAGAAGCACGGCAGCCTGATTCGCGGCATGCTGACCGCCCGCCGGCGACGCGCGCAACGCCCCAATCCTTCGCGCAACAGTTCGCATCCCAAGACGACGATCTTCATGTCTCTCCGTGGCGGCCTAGTCGAGCTGGTCGATGCCCTGG
Source organism: Anaerolineales bacterium (assembly GCA_018263655.1). Taxonomy (GTDB): domain Bacteria; phylum Chloroflexota; class Anaerolineae; order Epilineales; family JAANWY01; genus JAANWY01. The sequence continues at coordinate 1,095 of JAANWY010000195.1, forward strand.
TCGATCACTTGGAGCAACACGGCACACTGCTGACCGGCTGGCGGATCGAGAAAGTTCACTCACGACCGGATGCCCCCTACGCTTACGCCGCGCGACTGGACAACGGGAGGTTGCTCCAAGCCGACTCTGTCGTGCTGGCGACGCCGGCTTTCGTCACCGCAGACCTGGTGGAAGAATTCAACCCTGAATTGGCTGAGGGCCTCCGCGACATCCGCTACGTCTCGACAGCGACGGTGTCCCTCGGTTTCCGCAAGGACGACTTCCGTCATCCGCTGAACGGCTTCGGCTTCGTCATTCCCCGCAGTGAAGGCTGCAAAATCGCGGCCTGCACCTGGACGTCGACCAAGTTCGACGATCGCGCCCCCGACAATCACGTCCTGCTCCGCGCCTTCGTCGGCGGCGCCCACGACGAGCACCTCATCGACCTGGATGATGACGCCATGATCCGGATGGTGCGTGACGAATTGGCCGACATCATGGGCGTGACGGCTGAACCGGAGATCGCCGAAATCTTCCGCTGGGACAAGGGCAATCCACAGTACGACGTCGGACACCTGGAGCGCGTAGCGGCCCTGGAAGCCAAGTGTGAGCCGGGCCTGTTCCTGGCCGGCAGCGCCTACCGCGGCGTCGGCATACCGGACTGCACTAAAGATGGTCAACGGGCTGCGGAAGCTGTCGTCGAGTACCTATCCGTGCTCGAAGAGGAGGCCACAAAACGTGAAGCGTGATACGTGGGACGCCGGCCCGGCTGGTCCCTCCCCGTGCGTCTTACGTTTCACTTTTTGACTCAATTTTCCCAAAACGTCATATACAAAGGAGACGAACATTGGCTGGACATCCACATAGTACAAAGCGTTCGAACGGCCGGCGCCGTCCCTTCGGCAAGCTTGATTTCAACCAATCTCCATTCCTTGTGATCTGGGAAGTTACGCGCGCTTGCGACCTGGAGTGCGTGCACTGCCGTGCTGAGGCACAGGAGAATCGCCACCCCCTGGAGCTGACGACCGAAGAGGGCTTCGCCTTGCTAGATGAAATCCGCCGGTTCGGGCAGCCGATGTTCGTCTTTACCGGCGGCGATCCTCTCAAGCGCCTCGATATTTTTAAGCTCACTGCCTACGCCAAGAAGATTGGACTCAGCCCCGGCATGAGCCCCAGCGGCACGCCACTCCTGAATCGCGACAACCTCCAGCAAGCCGCCGAAGCCGGCATCAACACCGTCTCTATCAGCATCGACGCGCCGACGGCCGAAACCCATGACGAGTTCCGGCGCGTACCCGGCTCCTTCGAGCTGTCCACACGGGCTGCCAAGACCGTGCGCGACCTTGGCCTGCGCTTGCAGATCAACACTGTCATCACCACCTACAACGTCGACCTGCTGGACGACATGGCCCGGTTGGTAACAGACCTGGAAGCGGCCCGTTGGGAGGTCTTCTACTTGGTACCGACAGGCCGCGGACAGGAGCTGGAGCGTGCGCCGGCCGAGCAGTACGAGCGAGTCTCCAATTGGCTCTACGACCAGACCTCGAAGCTGGATACCCACATCACCGCTGTGGAAGCGGGCTTCTACCGTCGCGTCGTGCTTGAGCGCCTGGCCGAGGAGCAGGGTGTCACGCCGCTGGAGGTGCTCGAGCAGAGCCAATCGGGCCACGGGCGCTTCTTACCAAAAATGAACAGCGGCAGTGGCTTCGTCTTCATTTCTCACATCGGCGAAATCTACCCCTCCGGGTTCCTACCAATCGTAGCCGGCAATGTCCGCGCCGACTCTCTGGTGGACGTGTACCGCCATCACCCCATGTTCCAGGAACTGCGGAACTCGGACAAGCTGAGGGGCCGCTGCGGTCGCTGCGAGTACCGGACCATCTGTGCCGGCTCCCGTGCCCGCGCCTACGGTGTGACCGGCGACTACCTCGCCGAGGACCCCTTCTGCGTATACGAACCGCAGCCGGCATAAGCTGAAGACCACATTGACAGCCCTCCGCGACAGCCTCCGCGACAGCCTCCGCGATAGCCCTCCACTGCATGGCAAGCGCGCCAGCATAACAATTCCCATTGCCTCGGGGACGACATCGGCCGGCCTTACCAAGTGTGTTATACTGTCACCATGAGTAGAACCGTCAGCGCCAGCGCGCCCGGCAAAGTCATTCTGTTCGGTGAACACGCCGTAGTGTACGGCCGGCCGGCCATCGCGGTCCCAGTCCCGGCACGCCAGGCAACGGTGACGGTCCGAGCAGGCGACGACGGCCTCACGATCCACGCAACCAATCTGGACTGTGTTCTCACCGTCAGCCCCGATAACGCCGAAGATCCGCTCGCTGTGGCTGTCATCAATACGTTGCGCCACTTGGATGCCGGCTTCGAACACGATCTGTCCGTTCAAGTGAAGTCTACAATTCCAATAGGCAGTGGATTCGGCAGCAGCGCCGCCGTGTCGGCCGCTCTGATTCAGGCGATTGGTCGCTATTTCGATGCGGAGCTGACGCCGGCCGATGTCAGCCGCCTGGTTTACGAAACAGAAGTTCTCTACCACGGGACCCCCAGCGGCATCGATAACACTGTAGTCGCGTACGCCGAGCCAACCTACTTCGTACGCCAACAGATCATGGACCGCTTCGACGTCGGCCGACCCATGCACCTGGTTATTGCCGATACGGGGCGGATGACGCCTACGCGGGAGACTGTGGGCGACGTGCGTGCCGGCTGGCAACGCGATCCCGAAACCTACGCAGTGGTGTTCGACGCGATCGGAGAGATTGTCGATGCAGCCCGGGCCGCCATCGCTGAGGGCGACCTGGTAGAAGTCGGTCGCTTGATGGACGAAAACCACCTGTGCCTGCGCCAGTTGGACGTGTCCAGCGACGAATTGGACTACCTGGTCTGCGCCGCGCGCGCGGCCGGCGCCATGGGAGCCAAGATGTCGGGCGGCGGTCGCGGCGGCAACATCGTAGCCATCGCCCTCCCGTGGGCGGTCAAGGACGTCGTAGAGGCAGTACGAGCGGCCGGAGCAGTGGCCGTGATCGAGACAGTTGTGTAGTGTGATGTTGGTCTTCCTCAAGCTCGGCGGCTCCCTGATCACCGACAAGACGCGTGAAGAAACGCCCCGATTGGGCATCATTCGCCGGCTGGCGCGTGAGATTCGGATCGCTCACCGGGCTCGGCCCGACCTGCGTTTGCTGCTTGGTCATGGTAGCGGCTCATTTGGCCACTTCGCCGCCAAGCGCAGCCGATTCCTGGGCCGCACGACTCTTGACCCGGCGGCCTATGCTCGGGTGGGGGCCGCCGCAGCACGCCTGAACCGCATCGTGACGGACATCCTGGTGGAAGAGGGCGTGCCGGCTGTCTCACTGCCTCCATCGGCGTCGGCGCGGTGCAGCGATGGCCGGCTGCAACACCTGGCCACGGCGTCCATCGATACACTGCTGGCCGGCGGTGCTGTACCGCTGGTGCACGGCGACGTTGCGCTGGACGACGTCCGGGGCGCAACGATTGTCTCTACCGAGGACGTTTTTGTCTATCTCGCCAAAGACGTCAGACCGGCGCGCATCATCCTGGCCGGCGAAGTGGACGGCGTGTACACGGCTGATCCGATGCAGAATCCCGAAGCTACGCTGATCGGCGAGATCACGCCGGCGACCTTCGCTGAGGTCGTCGAGCTGTTGGGTGGCTCAGCTGGCGTGGATGTGACCGGCGGCATGCTGTCGAAGGTGCGCACGATGGTGGATCTCGTCGCAGCCCACCCGGAGCTTGAGGTCTGCGTGATTTCCGGCCTGGAGGCCGGCCGCGTTGAGGAAGCTTTGACCGCTGGCCCAGACGCCGGCGGCACGCTGATTCGAGGTCTCTGCTGATGCTCGATAAGGTCTCCGTTGATGCTCGGCAAGGCATTTGTTAACGCTCGGCAAGGTCTCCCGACCGCCCGCCGCAAGGACATCGGTCGGGAGACCTCGTCCAGCAATCAACAAACGCTCGGCAAGGTCTCCCGACCGCCGCCGCAGGGACATCGGTCGGGAGACCTCGTCCAGCATACAAACGGAGACCTCGTCCAGCAATCGCAATCAACGCACGTCCAGCAATCAGCATACACCGAAGGAGGAAATCATGGCAGAGAACGCCCATAATCCCGACAAGCTCGCCGCTTTGCGCCAGCGGGCGGAGGAAGTGCTGCAACGGCAGCCGGAAGAACTGCGGGAGATACCGCCTGACAACATCCAAGACCTGATCCACGAGCTGCGGGTGCACCAGACCGAGTTGGAGATGCAGAACGAGGAGCTGCGCCGAACCCAATGGGAGCTGGAACTGGCGCGCGACCGCTACCTTGATCTCTACGACCTCAGCGAGGATCAGGACATCTACTATCTTCATCGCAGACAGCTTTTCGAGACCCAGGAGCCGCAGGTTTGTGAGATGAGGATGGTGGGAAAGGATGGTTCTCAGTTCTGGGTGCGAATAGAAGCGGTGGCGGCGCAGGACAACGAGGGCCAGGCCGTATGCCGGGCCACCATGAGCGACGTCACCGAGCGCAAGCAGGTAGAGGAGGAATTGGAGCGGCACCGCGAGCACCTGGAGGAGATGGTCGAGGAACGCACCGCCGATATGCGCACTGTCATCAACGCGATGGCCGGCCGCGAGGCGCGCATGGCGGGATTGAAGAAGGCCATCAAGAAGCTACGCGCCCAATTAGAGGAGACCGGGCTGGAGCCTGTGGCGGATGATCCGCTGTTTGGGGATTCAGGGGGGGGGCGTTTCGTGTAGTCATTGACACTACACAAACCACCCCGCCACCAAAACATTCACCCAACTCCGGCTACACGAAATCGACCTCGGCTCGACGCCAAGCATGCTGGTTCGTACCTGCTGGAGTATACTTGACATAATATATGACCATGCCAACGGTCTAACACTCAGTAGGGTAGGGGAAGGGTTGGGGAGCAGAAAAGTAGCGTCTCATCACACGAGACCCTACAGAGCCAAAACGCCAGGAGGCGAGCCGATCGGCTCGCCTCCTGGCGTTGATTGGTGGAGATGGCGGGAGTCGAACCCGCGTCCGAAGAGTTCGCCCACAGACACCTACAAGCTTAGCCGTCTCTCAGTTTTCTCACTCGGGCCGTTCTCAGACGACAGAGCCCGTAACCGAGCCAGCCGATGAATCTTTGGCTACCCGTATCGGCGTCTGGATAACCGCACGCCGGCTGAATCGTCGCCCTCACAGGTCCACCGGCGTGAGACCTGATCGGACGTCGCTACGCGTTACGCAGCGAGAGCGAGTTGAGACTCGCCAGTTAGTTGTTTTGCTCCTGTTTTACGAGGTTGGAGCACCTCGACTTGCAGTCCGTGACCAGCCTTCCCCGTCGAAGCCATTTCATCCCCACGTTGAGTATATTATAGCATAGATAAAGGATAACTTCAACTGTATGCTGGACGAGGTCTCCCGATGTATGCTGGACGAGGTCTCCCGACCGATGTCCCCGCGGCGGGCGGTCAGGAGACCTTGCCCAGCGTGTGTTGATTGTTGATTGCTGGGTGTTGGCGTAGTCACTAAAGTTCATC
>JAANWY010000196.1 GCA_018263655.1 Anaerolineales bacterium
TCATCGAAGGGGGTGCGGCTTGTTCGAAGAACCGTCGCAAACCCGCACCCTTCGATACGGTCTCCACTTCGTTTCGACCTACTCAGGATGCTAGTCCTGATACCTCCTGAACGGTTACCTTAGGAGTTCGGCCTTGCCTCTACTTGACAGGTGACTTATGGGGAAACACCGGTATGTTCAGATTGCTGATTTGGCACTGTTGTGCTAGAATTGACTCACATTTCTATTGCTGAATGGTCGATGTCTTTGAGAGGACCTGCCATGGACACGGTTGAAGAAAGGGGTGTAGCACAGACTCTTCTGAGCTACGTGCTAGACGTCTTGGATGTCCACACTTATACAGTTAAGGATCGCGGCGAGACGGTGGTCTACACCGGCCGGCTGCGGGAAGATTCGGGCAACACGTTTGAACGCCTGCAGGTGCGGCTGCGTCCGCTGGGGTACCATGCACTTCTGCGCCGAGACCGCGGTCAAGACATCGTCGTGACGACGCTGGCCCCCGAAGCCGGCACAGCATCACGCCTATGGTTAAATGTCTTTCTCCTCGCCGCCACCATCCTGACGACGCTTGCCTCCGGTGCCTTCATGGAGGAACAGGTGCCCTGGTCTAGCGTAGAGGCGCTGTTGGCTGGCGCTCCGTTTGCCCTCGCACTCCTCAGCATTCTGGGCACTCACGAGCTGGGACACTATTTCGTAGCGCGTCGCTACAAGATGCACGTGACGTTGCCTTACTTCATCCCCTTTCTCCCGTTTCCATTCGGGATCGGAACAATGGGGGCCGTCATCCGCATGAAATCCCCCATGACAAGCCGCAAAGCCCTATTCGATGTGGGGTTGGCTGGCCCAATGGCCGGCTTGATCGTGGCCATTCCCGTACTGGTGATCGGGTTGCTCCAGTCCGAGATCGTGCCGCGATACGCGATGGGGCCAGACATCTCACTATTCCTTGGCGAACCATTGTTGTACAAGGCCATCTCTCACCTGGTCCTCGGGCCGTTGCCCGACACAGTGGACGTGGCGCTTAGTCCCGTCGCCTTTGCCGGCTGGGTGGGGCTATTCGTGACCGCTATGAATTTGCTGCCGGCCGGCCAGCTCGATGGGGGGCATATCGCGTATGCGGTTTGGGGGAGGGCACACCGCTACCTGGCGCAGACGACCTTCGTGGGGCTACTTGCCTTAGGTATTGGACCGTTTTTCCTGAATCTCCTACCCGGCGTCGAGTCGGTGCCCAGTTGGTCTGGTTGGCTGATCTGGGCTGTGCTCTTGAGTGTCTTCGGGCTGCGACATCCGCCGGCTCTGGACGATGTGACACCGCTCACTGGCCCCCGGCGTCTCGTTGGCGTGCTGGCCATCATCCTCTTGGTGCTCCTGATCACGCCCGTGCCCTTCAGCTTGCGGTAGCGAATCATAACTTCCGTCATCCATCTTCCAACTCCAGATCGGGGGCGTTGTGGACGGCGGCTTCATCGAGCAGAGCGTGTACGTTCTGCAACACCTCGTTGTTAATCCGATCGACCCTGCGGTCGGCGCGACGGACGTAGTTCTTGAGCTTCTTGACGTGTAAAACGTCAGCCGGCGCCCCATCAATCTCCAGGACAACGTCCGGGTGTGTGAACACGATCACGCCAGAGATCGGAATGTCCTCGTCGGGAAAGGCTTGATCCAAGAGCTCCGACATGCGTTCCATCTCCGTTTCCATCTGTTGTATCGGGTCTCCCAGGCGCTCACGGCTCAAGCTCTGGAACCTCTTGAAGAGGCTCTGTTCGTGTTTCCACTTGCCATCGACGTAGCGGACCGTGTCGCCGTGGCCTTTGACAGTAAATACCATCAGTCCATACGGGAACGCGAGGACGTGATCGGCCGGCAAGACATAGTTGTACAGAGCGTATCTATCATCGAACCCCTTTACTGTGTCTTCCAGCGCCTGCTCGGCACGGGGTTCCTGTACCCATTTGTCAGCGAGATAGATACCGACGCTGGACAAGAGCATGCCAATAATGAGTGCCACATACGCAACTCCGATCATTGCCGGCGTCTCTTGTGCGCGAAAAGAGATAAGGAATCCCGCGACGAGAACGAGCATGCCCCCAAAGGCAGCGTAGCGCCCAATCCGCTGCCGGCTTTCAATTAGCGAGTGATTCGTTCTAACCTGCAAAAATGACCCCCAGACATCTAAAGTTCGGATGGTGCAATACCGACCCGAATGACCTCCACGATATTCTGCTTCACAGCTCGATGCGCAACCTGGATCGCCTTCGCCACGGCCGTGGCATCGGAGCGGCCGTGACCAATGATGACGACGCCGTCGACGCCCAGTAAGGGCGCACCGCCGTACTTGCGGTAATCGAGACGGCCCTTCACCGCGCCGAACGCTCCCTTGGCCAGCGCCGCCCCGGCCATTGCCAATGGACGTTGTCGAATTTCCTCTTCGAGGACATCCATCAGCATGCCGGCAACCCCCTCGCTGAGTTTGATAATCACGTTGCCGGTGAACCCGTCTGTGACGATAACGTCCGCGAGTCCGCGCGGGATATCTTTGCCCTCGACGTTACCGATAAAATTGAGATCACTGTGCGCCAGCAGTTCAAAGGCCTCCTGCACCAATCGGCTGCCTTTGCCCGGCTCCTCACCGTTGGACACGAGCCCGACGCGCGGATTCTCGAAGCCCAGCACTTGCTCCGCGTAGCCGGCGCCCATGACGGCGAACTGGTGCAGGTACGCTGGCTTCACGTCTGCGTTGGCCCCAATATCCAGAATGAGACAGTGCCCCTTGCGAGTGGGGAAGATGGTGCTTAGCGCCGGCCGCTTGACGCCCTTGATCCGCCCCAGGTTGAACAGCGCGCCGGCCAGGACCCCACCCGTGTTGCCGACAGACACAAAGGCATCGGCCTCGCCGGCGTGCACCAATCTCAGCCCCACAACCATGGACGAATCCTTCTTGGATCGCACAGCTCTCGCGGGGTGATGTTCATCCATCTCAACGACTTCGGCTGCATGCACGACGGGCAGATCAAGCTCCGCCGTATCGTGCTTAGCGAGCGCCGCCTGGACGGCGTCTTCGCGACCGACCAAGATAACGGTGGCCCCCAATGAGCGAGCAACACGCACTCCACCTTCTACAGTCACTTCAGGGGCATGGTCCCCCCCCATGGCATCCAGTACGATCTTCATTGTATTTTCCGCTCACACAAGCATCGTGACGACCTAGTACACCTGCCGAAGTATACCACTCTGGCCCAGGAAGTGCAAGAAATGGCAGACAATTAGTGACTCCTCAGGCACTTCGTGCCTATACAAGAGAAGAGAGCGGAAAAGATGGGGGTGTGGGGACGGCCGTCCCCACACCCCCATCTTTTCCGTATTTCTCAACCGTGAGGATGGCACTTGCAATTCGGCGCTCCCTGTGTCATAATAGGGACGCTTGGCAGGGTCAGGAGTCCAAGGATCAACTTAGGAATTTGCAGAAAAATAATCATCCCAGAATTCGCGGATTTCGGGTGGTGTCCCACCTACAGTGTTGGCAGCTTTTTGGGACAGTTATTTATTTGCAGTTCCCTTAGTCCGAAAAGGAGGTTGCCCGTGCACCCTCATCCTCGCTTACTCTGGGTCGTCATCGGTCTGACTTTGCTCGTCCTGCTGGGTATGGGCTTCAACGGATCACAGACTGCATCCGATCCAGTGATTGACGTCCCACCAGTGTATTTGCCGGCTATCGCGAGAAACTATCCTAGCTACTTTCCACCACCGCTCGAGGCGAGAAAAGAGGGCTGGCTTCGGAAGTGGCGGGAATCCCAAGACCCCCACCACTGCTTGCAGGCCGCCGGCACGCCCTACTACCTTGAGCGCGAGCGGGGTGAAGCCGGCTGGCTGGCGGCCGTGATCGAAACGCAATCGGTGACTGAAGTCGAGCTCGAAGTGCACCTCGACGAGAAAGTGGTCATCGCCGGAACTGCTGAGTACTTCGACACCGCCTGTGAGTTCCCTCGCCTGGAAGCACACAGCCTAGAAGTGATCCAGGTCGTGCCAGACGGGGATGGCCCACCCTGAGCTGAGCCCGGACGGGTGGCTCTCAACTCCCCGGGCCTCTCTGACGTCTACGGCGCCGGCTGACACCTGGGGCAGAAGTGTGTCCCACGCTGCCCGACTTCAATCCGTTCAATGGGCGTACCGCACTGTTCGCACGGCTCGCCAGTGCGGCCGTATGCCAGAAGCTGCTCCTGATACGCTCCGGGCTCTCCGAAGGCGTCTCGATAGACCCAACTAAAGCTCGTACCACGATGCTGGATTGCGCGCTGGAGCGTAGATCGGATGGCGGCGTGCAGCCGTTCAATATCATCGGCGTCCAGTGTGTCCGCCGTCCGCAGCGGATGTAGGCCGGCCACGTGCAGCGCTTCGTCGGCGTAGACGTTCCCCAGGCCGGCCAAGAACTCCTGGTTCAATAACAGTGACTTCAGGCGCGCGCGCCGGGTAGCCAGCATGTCGGTGAAGCGGGCGACGGTGAAGCCGGCGCCTAGTGGTTCTGGTCCCAGGTTGCCGACTACCTCGGAGGGGTCACCCACCAGATAGACGCGGCCGAACTTGCGCGGATCGTGGAAGCGGAGCTCCCCCTCACCATCTAGCCGGAAGATGACGTGCGCGTGTGGATCGGACGGTGCGGATGCCGGCTCGATCATCAGCCGGCCGCTCATCTTCCGTCTGCTCTTCCGATCTTCGCCGCTGGAGAGCGGGAAGAGCAAATACTTGCCGCGCCGGCCCACGGACTCGACGGTCTGGCCGGGCAGCCGGCGTTTCAACGCTTCCACCGACGGTGTACCGATCTGGTTCGGCCAATCGACGTAGACGCTGACGAAGTGCCGGCCCACCAGCAATTTGCTCAGATCGCGTCTGTAGTTCTCCACTTCGGGTAGTTCGGGCATATCGAAGTGGATTATACACCGGATACAGAAATCTTAAAACCGACGATCGGGGCTATGTCTATCACCCCAATGCCGTGGCGGGGAACAACCCCATCACTATGTCAAGGTAATCTGAGGTCGATTGGATTGCCAAGTTGGTAGTGGACTTGTTAGCGCGACGGAATGTGAAGTGAGCTGCCAGGAGACGCCCTATGCCTGAACCTGACTCTTTGCGACGCCAACGCGGCATCCTGCGCACCTTCCGCCAGGCTGCCGGCCGGCTCACTCGGACAGTTGATGACCCGAGTCACGTTGCGGTCACTGTCTGACTGTGTTACAATAACCTTCACCATCAAAATGGGGGGGCTCTCGCGATGAAAGAGTGGCCAGGTTTCAACGATAACGGCGATCTGCCACCCGGCATCCATCGGGCTGTCTTAACTGTGGTGTGGAACGATCCGGTGCGCCGGCGTTTCGAGAAAGAGTATTGGATGCCGCTGGAAAGGCAGGTCCAGGCCACCCAGCGGGAGATGGAGCGACTGGCACGGGTGATTTCCCAGGCACGGCGGAGCGTAAAGTAAAGGTAACCGTTCAGGTAGTGGGGACCCTTGCGAAGGTTTGCCAGTCGCATTCGGGTTGAAAGACCCCTCGCTAGTCGAAAATCGGCCTCTTGCCAAGGCTACTCCCAACCTTCGCAAGGGTGGCTGAACGCTTACGCGAAAGTAAAGTCATGTTGCCGACGACAACCCCGTGTGCTACAATAGCTTTCATCGGCTGTTTCTGCATCGAGCTACCAGATGTGGAAAATAGAGCCCCGCATGATGTGATTCAACTCTTGTCGTAAAGGAGAAACCGATGGTGCTCAAAGAACATGAAACCTTGCTGCCGCCGGCCACGGTCCCCGAAGAGGTGGAGGACGAGTTCTACTACGGCCACCGCCTGGCGATCACCTACGACGAGGCCGGCCAGGAGGTGTACGCCTACCACCCCTTGACGCTGGCGGATTTTCTGGACCCGCAGGAAGGAGACCATTTCGTGCAGGGAACGCTCCACCACGATGACACCGAACAGGCGAAGAGCATCTTTCGACACTTGCACGAGGAAGACCCGACGGCGGCGGTGTTCAGCGATCTGAAGATGGTGTGGGACATCGAGGGGCTATCGCAGCCGGCGCCGGATGTGGCGGTGATCCCGGATGTGAAAGACCCGGACAAGCCACGGGGGGAGTTCGACGTGGCAGTCGAGGGGACTCGCCCCCGGTTTGCCCTGGAGATCGTGTCACCCCGGTACCGGAAGCCGGATCGGGAAGACAAGGTGGCGATTTACGAGCGGGCGGGGGTAGAGGAATACGTGATCATCGACTCCTGGCTACGGGAAGGGGAAGTATCGTACGAGGTGTTGGGCTACCGGCTGGAAGCGGGGGCGTACACCGAAATCGAGCCCGACGAGCAGGGTTGGATATACAGCGCGGTCAACGACGTGTGGATCGGGGTGAGCGAGGCGCGGGACCGCTTCTTCGTGGTAGACGGGCGGACGGGTGAGCGCATCCTACCGGATCGAGAAGCGCGCCTGGTAGCTGAGGGGCGGGCGCAGGCGCTGGAGGCCGAGTTGGCACGGCTGCATGAGAAGATGGAGCGGAACGGGCCGGCGTGACCGCGCACGGTTGAATTGAGCAATGACCTATCCTTCGGTCATTCTACCTTGACAATGGAGGCGCCAGATGGCCCCACAAGCCGTTGCCGATCCGGAAGATCTAGAACGTTTCGCCCGCGAACTCAAGCAATTCAATGGCCAGCTTCGCGAGAGCATGTCGCGCCTGCAGGGCCAGTTTGGCCGGCTGGGCGATACCTGGCGCGACCAAGAGCATCAAAAGTTTGCCCAGGAATTCGAGCAAACCATGCGCGTGCTCAATCGCTTCATGCAGTCATCCGATCAACAGATCCCCTTCCTGCTGCGCAAAGCTCAACGCCTACGCGCCTATCTGAACCAGCGCTGAGGAGTGGGTGATGAGCTCGTCGGCCAATGTGCTCGCCATCCACGCCCTGGATGAGCTGAAGGGTGCCTTGGCGCGCTTCGGGGGTGAGGCCCGCGAGGCTCTCGAAGCGGCCGGGCGGGAGATCCGTCGCACGCTGGAGTGGTTAGAGGAGCGCCACGCCCACTGGCAGCGGGAGGTGCGCCGCCGGCAGGAAGACGTGCGCCGGGCGCGTGCTGCGCTGGAGCGCTGCCAGGCGTCGGCGCGCTACGATCCGCAAACCGGCCGGCATCACGTCCCTGACTGTGGCCGCTACGAGCATGCGCTCCACGAGGCACAGTCCCACCTGCGTGAAGCCGAAGCGGAGCTGAAAAACGTGCGCCAGTGGAGCCGGCAGGTCCAGCAAGCCGCCAGTGATTACCGCCGTCAGGCGCAGCGTCTGACGGGCATGCTGAACGATGATCTACCCAAAGCCGCCGCTCTGCTAGACCGCAAGAGCACGGACCTGCGCCTGTACACGATGGCGACAGCACCGTCCGGTGGTTACGGTCCCACGTTGCGAGAGCGTTCAAGCACTGGCGGCGGAGCGCCACTGTGGCACATCACGGGAAGTAGTGAAGCAGTACAGCGACTCCAAAAGGCACTGAGCCGGCTAACCGAGACTGAAGTCGGCCAATCCATCGGCGAGGTGATCCGCGAACGCGGTACGACGATTCGGTTCGGACAGATCGAAGCCGGCGTGGTGGCATATTTCGATCCAGCGGACAATGAGATCGTGATCAATGATCGCCTGCAGGATGCTTCCTCGGCCGTTCTGGCGGCTCATCTGGCGCATGAAGGGACCCATGTGGAGTGGAATACGGAAGACTCCATTGAACAAGAATACTATGCCTTCAACGCTCAGGCCGAGGTCTGGAACGCGTTGAAGGGAGACGAGACCGACCGTCAATGCGATTGGGTGAGTTGGATGATTTCGCTGGGCGAAAGGCAGGCGAAGAGGCGAATTCGCAGACTTTACCCAGAGTTACCAACGTCTACATGAGCAGATAGCGTGGAGGTGTCGATCGTGGATAAAGAATACCTTCGTTATCGGTCTAGTCAACCTAAGATACCGTGTACCTTTCTCTATCCTGCCGATTGGAAGCTGCGAGAGACTGTGGAAAATGGATATGCGGACATATTTGTCGCCGGCCCGCGTGACGCGACGGGCTCCTATTCCATATCCTTCACCATAGGTGTGACGCATCAGGCAGACCAAACACCGACAGAAGCAGCTATGTCGCGGCTCGCCAAGTTTCGTTCGGCTTTCAGTGTGGAAGGTGTAGGACCTGACTCTACCACAGTGGCCGGCAGGCCGGCGACAGCGGTAGAAGTCGTCTATTCCATGCCTCTGCCGGTGAATAGCGTCGATCCCAAATGGACCAATATTCGAGACCGCACGATCTTCGTTCGGCAGGGAGACCGACTTTATGAACTCCACTACTCAGCGCCGGAAGAAGACTACGAAACCTGGTTGGAAGCTTTTCAGACGCTGATAGGAAGTTTCGCCTTTTCCGCGGAGCCGGCCGAGGCGGCCCCGTATCCTTCAGTGGAAACAACAGCTCCTCAACACGTGCGGGAGGAGCCTCCGGAATACGAGGCCAAGGAGAGCGAAGGCGATGGGAAATCTGAACAGCGCCAGAGCTGAGCTGCAGGCCGGCTGGCGACGCCTCGCCCAGCGCTGGGAGGAGACGAAAGCGGTGTGGAATGATCCGGTGCGCCGGCGTTTCGAGAAAGAGTATTGGACGCCGCTGGAAAGGCAGGTCCAGGCCACCCAGCGGGAGATGGAGCGACTGGCACAGGTGATTTCCCAGACA
>JAANWY010000197.1 GCA_018263655.1 Anaerolineales bacterium
AATCTCGTAGTGCAGGTGCGGTCCTGTAGAATTGCCAGAGCTACCCGAGAGGCCGATCGTCTGCCCTTTCTTCACCTTGTCGCCCACGTCAACCAGATAGCGTGACAGGTGACCGTACACAGTGCTGTAGCCTCGCTCATGCTGTATCTCGACGGTCCAGCCAAATCCACTCTGCCAGCCGGCTGCGACCACAGTACCACCTGCCGTGGCATGCACTGGCGTCTTGTACCACACCGCAACATCGATGCCAGTGTGAAAATCACGCTCGCCACGGAAGCGTCGATAGCCGAAATTTGAAGAGATGCGCCCACCGACGGGCCAGCCCTTCGGCGCTGCATCCCACAAAGCAAGCTGTCGTTCTACCTCCTCCGGCGATGTCCGCTTGTCGGGGTCGACGAGGGACATTCGCTCATCGACCTGATCATGCAAATGCTGCATCTCGCCGTACCAGGCCGGCAGCGAATCGTACATACTCTGAAGCTGTCGAACAGTCGGGTTCTTCTCAGCGTCGAGGGCGTCGTCAACTGCCAACTCGACGCGTGGTGTATGTTCATGGATCAAGCTCGTCTGTTGCTGGCCGGTGCCCATACCGCCGGCAGGCTGCTCCGTACTCGCCTCAGATGGTGACAGTTCAGCATCTTCGAGGCCCACCACATCCCGGACCTCCTGGCTCAAACGCTGAATCTGCTGTAGCTCGACCTTGAACGCCTCTACCTGCGCCGTCAAGCCAGATTGAAATGCCCCGACCTCCCGGTAGAGTTGGTCATAGTCCCCCCGGATTGCTGCCACACGTGCGTCGAAGTCCTCCTCCAAGGACTCGACGGCATTGTGTTGCGATAAGATGGCCCGGTGGAGTGTTTGCTGTTCGGTCTCGACGGTACGGCTCGCTGCCTGCAGCCGTGCGACTTGCTGCGAGAGGGTGTGGTACCGCGCCGCGAACGCTGCCACCACAGCCAGCGTGATGGCCAAAGCGAAGAGCAAGCCGGTCAGTGTCCAAGAGGGGAATCGAATGCTGATTGGACGACGCTGCGAATGAGGGATGATTAGCAGTGTGAAGGGTTCCTTGGCCCGTTTACGTGGCACGAGTAGGCATCTCCTCCTTGAAAATCGCTCCTTTCGTGCTCATCGAACGGCAATTGTAGACAAATCTGTCATCCCTGTCAACCCTGACATGGGCACTTGGGCACTGGACGCAGACCAGCGTATGAATTGCGTATGGCTATCGTCATGTTCTCGCTGGGTCGTTCGGAGAAAGCGCCTTCATCCGCAAGGCACGGCTAGCACCCTGAGATTGCCGCAGCTTGCGGTGGTTGCCCCCCCCCCCAACAAGCTGGGGCGTCCGGGACGCTCGAACTTGTTCGAGGTGCACAGACCATCGTGAACCACTGCGCAAGTCGACCTCGACTGCGCTTTGTCACACTCCTCTCTTTTTGCTATACTTCCACCAGTATGAAAGACTCTCTACGCGGCCTGCGGGTCGCCATTGTGCACGATTGGCTAAACCAGGCCGGCGGCGCCGAAGTTGTGCTGCACGTACTGAAATCCATGTTCCCGGAGGCACCGGTCTACACCTCCATCTACTGGCCGGCTGCCGTGCCCGGCATGGCCGATTGGGACATCCGCACGTCGTTCATGGATCGACTGCCGGCCATTCACCGGTTCCACCAATACTATCTCCCCCTCTACCCTCTGGCCTTCGAACACTTCGACCTCTCAGACTACGATTTGGTGATCAGCAACAAGAGCGGCTTCTGCCACGGCATCCGCACGCCGGCAGATACGCCGCACCTGTGCTACTGCCTGACCCCGACCCGTTACCTGTGGCAGACAGAGGAGTATCTGGCGCGGGAACCAGCGAATCTGTTGGGCCAAGCCGGTCTGCACTTGATCCTACCTTGGCTGCGATACTGGGACCGTCAGGTGGCCCGCACGCGAGTGGACGCGTTCGCCGCCATCTCAACCGAGATTCAAGATCGCATTGAGGACTTCTACCAGCGCCAATCGACAGTGATCTACCCTCCCGTCGACACGCGGCGGTTTCGACTGTCGCCGAACGGCACCGCGGACTACTTTCTCGTCCTCTCGCGGCTGGTTCCATACAAACGCATTGATTTGGCAATCAAGGCTTTTAACAAGCTAGACCTGCCCCTCGTCGTCATCGGCGACGGGCGTGACCGGCCGAGCTTGGAAGCCATGGCCGGCGCCAACATCCGGTTCCTGGGTCGCCAGCCGGATGAGGTGGTACAGGAACATCTAGCCCGCTGTCAAGCCGCCATCCTACCGGGCCTCGAGGATTTCTGTATGGTCCCTGTCGAGGCTCAGGCATCGGGCCGGCCCGTGATCGCGTTTGCCGGCGGCGGCGCGTTGGACACCGTCATCGACGGCGTGACGGGAACATTCTTCCATGAGCAGACGTCAGACTCATTGGCGGAGGCCGTGGCCGGCTTCCGCGCGGCGGCCTATGATCCTCGGGCTATTTGTGAGCATGCCCGGCAATTTGATGTGGAGCAGTTCAAAACGAAACTACAGCGCTGGATTTCAAAATGGAACTGAAAGCGTACTGGGCCGTCGTCCGCCGGCATTTGTGGATCGTGATCGGATTGCCACTGATCGTGCTCGTGATCAGCCTGGGACTGGAAGCCCTCAGCGGGCCGGCACCCCAACTCTACCGGGCGACGACGAAGCTGTTAATCGATGTTCAGCCGCTGCCGGCCGAGCCCGGGCTGGGCTTCGATCCCCGGGAGAGCGCCGCCGAAGCCGCCGAGTTCCTGGTCGATGATTTCAGCCAGTTCGTCACCTCGGACGCCTTCGCCGCCCTGGTCAGTGGGCGATTGGCCGAGCAGGGCGCCGACGTGCCGGCGGGCGCCATCAGCGCCTCGGAGTCGTCGGAAACGCGGCACCGGATCGTCACACTCTGGTTGACGTGGCCGGATGCGGAACAGGCCGGCGCCATCGCCCAGGCTGCTGGTGACGTCGCTCAGACGGCCATCGACCGCTACTTCGCCCGCAGCGGCGTCGTGTCGGTGATCGGCGAGCCGCACGTGGTGCCAATCGCACCGCCGCTTCGCGAGCAGTTAGACCTGCCGCTGCGCGTGATCTTGGGCGTGCTGGCCGGCCTCGGTCTCGCGTTTTTTTTCGACTACGTGGATGACTCCGTGCGCTCGGCCGAAGAAGCGGAAGCGCTGCTAGAGGCGCCGGTGATGGGCGAAATCCCAGCTAAGCGCCGCCCACCCTGGAGGTTGTAGCTCTGTGTAGCAGAGAGTGTCTGTGCGTTTAACCACCCTTGCGAAGGTTTGCCAGTCGCATTCGGGTTGAAAGGCCCCTCGCCAGTCGAAAATCGACCTCTTGCCA
>JAANWY010000198.1 GCA_018263655.1 Anaerolineales bacterium
AAAAACAAAAAAGTTGAACATCTGTTACTTCGGCTACACTCAGCACAGGGTTTCCTTCTGTCCGTGGGGACGTTTCTGGCCGTCTGCTCGCCATCCACGGATGAATCTTGCGATGACCTGTTACGTACAAGTTTACTGGTCACTGATCCAGCGTTGCCGCGATAGCGGCCACAACCGTATCGATCTGATCCCGGCTGATGACCAACGGCGGCAACAGCCGCAGCACTGTGGTGCCGGCCGGCAGCGCCAACACACCCCGCTCCATCAAGTCCCTGAGCACCGGCGTCACGCGAGTCTTGAACTCGACGCCAATCATCAGTCCCAGACCTCTCACTTCCCGGATCAGCGGCGATTGGATTGCGCGCAGCCGTTCCTGCGTATAGGCGCCCATCTCGGCCGAGCGCTGGGTCAGGCCCTCACGCTCGAAAGCCTCGAGCGCCGCAATCGACGCGCTGCAGGCTAGCGGATTGCCGCCAAAAGTTGAGCCGTGGACGCCGGTAGGCAGCTCGCTCACGGCCGGCCCGATCGCCACCGCCCCCATCGGCACGCCGCCGGCTATCGCCTTGCCCAGACACATCAGATCTGGGACGATGCCGGCATGCTCCACGGCAAACCAGCAGCCGGTGCGCCCGAAACCAGTCTGCACCTCGTCGACGATGAGGTGCGCGCCACGTTCATCGCACAGTTCTCGCAAGCCTTGGAAGTACTCGGGCGATCCCGGTCGCACACCGCCTTCGCCCTGAACAATCTCAACCAGCACGGCCGCCGTGTCCTCACCGACGGCTTGCGCCATTCGTTCTAGGTTGTCGAAAGGGACGTGGGAGAAGCCGGGTACCAGCGGCTCGAATGGCTCGCGGTACTTGCGCTTCCACGTCGCCGAGAGAGCCCCCAGCGTTCGCCCGTGGAATCCGCGCATGGTGGCCACGATGCCGGGCCGGCCCGTGCTCAGTCGCGCAAACTTGATGGCTCCCTCGACAGCTTCGGCGCCGGAATTGCACAGGAAAATCCGGGTCAGTCCATCCGGCAGGTGAGCGGTGAGCTGGCTCAGCAGCTCCCCCCGCCGGTCGTTGTGGAACACCTCGGGGCACGTGATCAGGGTCTGCGCCTGTTTGGCGATGGCCTTGGCAACAGCGGGATGGCAGTGCCCCAGATTGGCCACACCGTGGCCGGCCACACAGTCGATGTACTCCCGTCCCTCGGCATCCCAAACTAGTGCGCCTTCGCCCTGCACGATGGCGACCTCGCGCTTGGGATAGACGCCGCTGGCAAACTGCCGCTCTAGCTCAATTACATCCATGTTCTTTGTCATTACACACACACCTCATCGAGAGATTTGAGATCAGAGATTGGAGATTGGCAATGGCTCACAGTCTCCAATCCTCAGCATTTGCTCAGCCTACCCTTGCGAAGGTTGTGAAGCAAATTCCAGGCGGAGTACATCTCCACCAGTGGACACTTCCCAACCTGCCATGGCGATTTCTAACCTTCGCAAGGGTTCGTACCGAGCAACAATCTCCAGTCTCCAGTCTCCAGTCTCTAATCTCCAATCACTGTTCCTTGCCCTTCCAATGTCCGTCGAACCGGCTGTTCAACCCGCGCATCGCCAAGAATGACGCACCCGACGCCACCCTCCAGCGCCTCGCGAGCGCCCAAGATCTTCATGCGCATGCGGCCTTCAGCGAATTCAGCGGCGGCGTCAATTTCGCCAGCCGGCACATGTTGGATGAGAGAACCCTCGTCCGGGAAGTCGCGCAGTAGCCCTGGCACGTTGGACAGCAGTAACAGGACCTCGGCGCCGAAGGCGATGGCGGTGGCGCCGGCAGCGCGGTCGCCGTCCACGTTGATGGCTTCGCCCTCGTAGCTGATGGCCGGCGGCGTCAACACCGGCAGGTAGCCGGCATTGAGCAAGGGTTGCAGCAAGTCGGTGTTGACCCGCTCGACGATGCCTGTGTAATCATCCCGCACGATCAGTGTCTTGCCGTCCTGCACGACGCGAATCGCCTTCTTGCGCACGCCCTCCCAGATGCGCCCGTCGATACCTGACAGCCCGATGGCGTTCACGCTGTGCTGCTGTAGCTGCTCGACGACGCCCTTGTTGATCTGGCCGCAGTAGACCATCTCGAATATCTCCAACGTGCGGCGGTCGGTGCGCCGGCTGGTGTACCCCGACGGTGACGTCACGAACTGCGGCGGATGCCCGAGCTTCTCGGCTACCTCGTTCGTCTGATGCGACCCGCCGTGAACCAGGATTAGTTGCCGGCCCTCTTTCACGAGCGACGCGACGTCTGCACACACAGCGTCCAGATCGACGCCTTGGCTTCCGCCGACCTTGACAACAATCATGTTGGAATTTCCTCCAAATGTATCATCTCAATATTTTGGGGCTATGTAGGTCGAAACGGTATTTCGACTCGACGATTTACCAAATCGTCCTACATGTCCCCCCATATATTGAGAAGACACCTCCAAATCGTGTTGTGTGTTCCGTAGATCCCACATACGCAACACGCAATACGCGCATCAAATCGGATGCAGCCCGACAAACTCGAGACCCATCGTCTCTGGCCAGCCCAGCATCACGTTCAGTGCCTGGACGGCCGTGCCGGCAGCCCCCTTCATCAGATTATCGAGCGCGCTGATGACCACGACGCGGTTCGAGTCCGGATCGCGCTCGAAGCCGACGTCGCAGAAGTTCGTGCCGGCCAGGATCTTGGGCTCCGGGTAGCGATACACACCCGTGCGATCCTTGACGATGCGCATGAAGGGCTCATCGTTGTAGGTCTCTCGATAGAGCTTCCAGAGATCGCGATCCTCCAGGTTCTCTCGAAGGAAGCAGTGGGTCGTGCACGCGACGCCACGCACGAGTTCGACAGCAGACGCCGAGAAGTGCAGCTCGAAATCGCCCAGCGCTTGATGCATTTCGGCCTGGTGGCGGTGGCCGGTCGGCGCGAAGGAGCGGACGGCGCCGCTGCGCTCGGGGTGGTGGGTGGCCAGGCTGTGCTTGTTGCCGCCCTCGGACGAGCCAACTTTCACCTCGGCAATGACGCGTTCGATGAGGCTCTCGCGGGCTAGAGGCCACAGCGCCAGGTTGACGGCCGTGGCGTTGCAACCGACGCCGCTGACGTACCGGGCGTCGCGGAGTTCATCGCGGTAGATTTCGGGCAGTCCGTACACGAAGCGATCGAGCCATTCGGGGGCCGGATGCTGTGCGCCGTACCAGCGCTGATAGGCGCCGGCATCCTGCAGCCGGAAGTCGGCCGAGAGATCGATGATGCGCTCGGTCAATGCGACGAAGCGCTCGATCTGACGCGCCGCCTCGCCGTGGGGCAGAGCCAGGAAGAGCACGTCACAGGCGTCCAGTTGTTCCAGCCGGCTGAACTGCAACCGCGTCCGATTTCGCAGGTTCGGGTGCACGCTGTGCACGTAGCGGCCGGCGTACCGCTCCGACGTCACCTGCTGCACCTCGACCTCGGGATGTCCCAGCAGCAGCCGCAGCAGCTCCCCGCCGGCATACCCCGATCCGCCGACGATGCTGGCCCTAACCACGTCCATCCCCCGTTTCTGTGCTGGGGTGCGGAGGGGCTGGGGAGAGAGGGTGGGGGAGTGAGGGGGTGACAAGGTGATCTCTCGTCCCCTCTCCTCGTCTCCCCGTCTCCTTGTTCCCTTGTCCCTGATTCCCGACTGCCACCACATAGTCCACGATCTTCGCCGGGATATCCACGCCCGTCGGCTCGATGCTGTTGCGGAACTCCATGGTGTAGTTGACTTCGATCACCTGCAATTCACCGTCGGGGCTTTCCACGATGTCAACGGCCACGATGCCACCCCCGACCGCCTGTGCGGCAGCTTGGGAGATGGCGTCGATCTCGGGCGTGACCGGACAGTTGCCGGCGTGGCCGCCCCGGGCGGTGTTGGTGATCCAGTGCTCGGATTCGCGCAGGATGGCGCAGATGGTCTCGTCGCCGGCGACGAAGCTGCGGATGTCGCGATCCGGCTTCTCAACGTACTCCTGGATGTAGTAGATCGAATGATGGTACGAGCCCAGAGTGGACTTGTGCTCCAGTAGGGCCTCGGCAGCGTCGCGGTCGTTGACGCGGGCGAGGAGCCGGCCCCATGAGCCCACAGCCGGCTTCAGGACAACGGGGTAGCCCATTCGCTCGATGGCTTCCAGGGCTGAATCTGGCGTGAACGCGATCTCGACGCGGGGTGTGGGTATGCCGGCCTGGATCAGCGCCAGGGACGTGTTCAGCTTATCGCCGCAAATCTCGCCGACCCGGAACGAGTTCACCGTCGGCACACCCCAGGCATCGAGGATGCGGAGCGCGGCCAAAGCCCGCGAGTGACTGACGCAGCGTTCCAAGATCACGTCGTAGTCAGCCCACCCGTTCTCGTGCAGATCGAATGAGGTCCGGCGGACGTCGATCATGTCATATTCGACACCGCGCCGCTCCAACTCCTTCAGGATCAACTTCTCTTCAACCCGGATTCTAGAATACAGAATTCCTACACGCATGGGAATCTCCTCTCGGTTTGTTAGTTGGTTTGTAAGCGTTCAGCTACCCTTGCGAAGGTTGAGAATAGCCTTGGCAAGAGGCCAATTTTCGACTAGTGAAGGGCCTTTCAACCCGAATGCGATTGGCAAACCTTCGCAAGGGTCCCCACTGCCTGAACGGTTACCACCACCCAACCACCCAACCACCCAACCACCCAACCACCTAACCACCCAACCACTCTTCAACTTCGGGAGCCAGGTCGACTTCCAA
>JAANWY010000199.1 GCA_018263655.1 Anaerolineales bacterium
CGGCGTCCTGAGCGGCGTCCTGAGCCTGTCGAAGGGCCTGTCGAAGGGATGCTCCATGGGTTGCCCCCTGAACGCTTACGTGTGCACATCAAACAGGAAGGTGTGGTATGGAGACGGAAGCTCGACGCCGTGAACTATACGGGTTGCTGGGAGACCTACCCGAACGCGATCGTCCGATTTCGGCGCATAGCGTGGGTGAAGAGGAGAAAGAGGGCTACGTTCTTGAAAAATTGGTCCTGGATCTAAATGGGATTGAGGATGTGCCGGCCTACTTCGCACGTCCCAAGGAGTTGCAGAGTCGAGCGCCCGTCATCCTCTACAACCACGCCCACGGCGGGGAGTACGACATCGGCAAGGACGAATTCATCGCTTCGCGCAAGAGTCTTCAAGACCCACCCTATGCCGAAGCCCTAACTGCGCAGGGGTATTGCGGTCTGTGCATCGATGTCTGGAACTTCGGGGAGCGGCGTGGGCGCACCGAGTCAGAGCTGTTCAAGGAGATGCTCTGGCACGGCCAGGTCCTGTGGGGGATGATGGTCTACGACAACTTGCGCGCCGTGGACTATGTGTGCTCCCGCCGGGATGTGGACCCCGAGCGTTTGGGCACCCTGGGGATGTCCCTGGGGAGCACAATGGCGTGGTGGACGGCGGCGCTGGACACGCGGATCAAGGTGACGGTGGATATTTGCTGTTTGACGGACTTCCAGGCGCTGATTGAGAGCCGAGGGCTTGACGGGCATGGGATTTACTACTACGTTCCGCGTCTGCTCAAGCACTTCGCGGCAGCTCAGATCAATGCCCTGATCGCCCCTCGGGCCCATCTGAGTCTGGCCGGCAACTATGACAAGCTAACACCGCCAGCCGGGCTAGATCGCATCGATCGGGAGCTACGGGAGGTCTACGCGGCGCATGGCGCTTCGGACCGCTGGAATCTGCTGCGGTATGGAACAGGCCACTGCGAGACGGCAGCGATGCGAGCCGAAGCCTTGGGCTTTCTGGCACGGTTCCTTTAGCCTCATCAGCTTTCAATACACAACATGCATTCAAAACCGGCCCGCGCCGCTCTCCTCATTGCACTTGGACATCTGACTATCGAACTCTGCAACAACTATCTACCCGTCCTCTATCCACTGTTCATTGAGACGCTGGAGCTAAGCTATACCCAGATTGGCACCATCGCGTTGGTGGCCAGTGTCGCTGTCACGCTACCTCAACCCCTGTTCGGTTATCTGAGTGATCGGTGGCACCCTCGCCGGCTCGTCGCACTGAGCACCGTGTGGGTCGGCCTGGCAATGGGGCTCGTCGGTCTGGTGCCAGGTTATTCATCCCTGCTGCTATTGGTCGCCTTGGGAGGGCTGGGCTCAGCCGCCTTTCACCCACCTGCCGCGGTCACCGCATCAGCCGGCAGCAGCACCCGAAAGGGAGCCGCTATGTCCATCTTTTCCGTCGGGGGCAACGTGGGCACCGCACTCAGTCCACTGTTGATCACGGCCGGCATTGGGTGGCTGGGACTCTACAGCACCTCAATTGTGTTTCCGATTGCCCTGCTGATGGGTGCATTTCTGTACCATCAATTCGACCAGTTGGCCTATTCGGGAACCAACCAACCGAGTAGCCCATCATCGAGGAGAAATCATGGATCTCTCGAGGGCCTAATCCTGGTCACCATGGCGGTGATGGCACGCTCATGGTTTCAAGTAACGCTAACCACATATCTGCCGACATGGGTTGAGAACCAAGGAGAGGCCTCGGCTGCAGGTGGACAGATGTTGTTCCTGCTTCTGATTTGCGTAGGTGCCGGCAGCCTAACTGGCGGTGTCGTTTCTGACCGCGTTAGCCGGTGGAAAGCGATGGCGCTAAGCATGGCGTTGCTAGCCCCCACCCTGTGGCTCTTTCTAGGCGGGTTCGGTGTATTCCAACTAGTGCTATTGGGGATCACGGGTTTTCTTATCGGTTCCAGCTTCCCGGTTGCCATCGTCATGGCGCAGGAGGCCTTGCCTCAGCGTATCGGGATGGCATCTGGGCTCATAATGGGTTTGGGGTGGCTGCCCGGTGGTCTTGGCGCCTCGTTCACCGGACTCATCGCTGATCGGCTTTCCCTCACGGTAGCTCTGCAAACGCTCGTCGTGCCCCCGATCTTGGGCGCCATTTGCAGTCTGCTCTACGGCATACGGGGGGGATTTACGTTTCTAGCGGATAGTCCCGAGCATCCTCGGACTCTTTAAAAGCGGCCATGGCGACGGATTCGTCCGGGGTCCAACTGGCCAAGCCCCAGGTCAGATTGGTCGCCTGGTAGCCCAGCATCTGCAGCAGCATCGCTGTCTGGTTCGAAGAATGTCCTACGTAGCAGTAGATGGCGATTGGGCGCTCCGCCGGCAAGCACCGCAGGCGATCGAGGCGGGCTGACTCGGCGTAGTAGAAATTAGGGGCGCCTGGCACGTGTCCGAGGGCGTAATGTTCCGGTTTGCGTACACTGAGTACCAAAGGCGACCGGTCGAGTTCGGACGTCATGCGCGCGAAGAGGGCCTCAACCCTAATCTCGTCAGGCTTGCCTTGAATGAGACATGCTCGCGCCGCCGCCAGGATCGTGCTGCGGGCGTTATCGACATCGGACTCCAGCGCCGGCAGTGGACCGGGCGAGGGTAAGGCGACAGGCGTGCTCTCTACCGGATAGCCGGCCGCCATCGCCCGTTGATCGAACCGCTTCGGAGCTACGTCGCGGTTCCGGGTCCAAGATGCCAATCCGAACCTCAGAACTCGCGCGTCGTAGCCCAGCATATTCAGTACCAGCGCCAGCCGGCTTTCCATGTGACCATTGTCACCCACGAGGACAATAGCTCTATCGTTTGGTAAGTGAGTCAGATTGTCAGTTTCAAGTACCTGCTGCCAAGGGACGTTCACGGTCCCTGGAATATGCCCGTGGGTGTAAGCGTCCGACGTTCGAATATCCACCACGACAGGGGGACGTTTGCCAGGCGCCGCTAACCACGCGCGCAGCCGATCCGCCGACACATAAACTCGGCTCGGCTGGCCAGAACTGAGGTATGCCTCGGCCGCGGAGCGGATGATTTCGAAAGCGCGCGTCGGCTTAGAGGATACTCCGTTCACAGTCACGCGGGTCATTGAGCCAAAACCTCCGGGTTCACGAGACGAGCCGGCTCTCCACCAGCCAACAACGTCTGTAAGTCATCCAAAATCATAGCCGAATGGTGGATCTTGACGTCGTCGGATGCACCACCCAGATGGGGCGTCAGGAGCACGTTGTCCAGCGAGAACCAGGCGCTGTCGGCCGGCAGCGGCTCCTCCCAGAAGACGTCCAATGCGGCGCCGGCAAGCGCGGCTGTGGACAGCGCCTCGAACAGAGCCGCTTCGTCTACCACGGCTGCGCGGGCTGTATTGATGAGATAGGCGGCCGGCTTCACCCGCGCCAGCTCAGTCGCGCCAATCATGCCCCGAGTCTCATCAGTCACGGGGACATGCAGCGACACGAAATCGGATTGGGTCAACACTTCGTCAAGCGTGGTCAGCCGGCCCAGATCACCAACTTGTTCCGGGGTAAGATATGGGTCATAGATCAACACCCGCATGCCGAATCCGTGGACCCGCCGCGCGAACTCCCGTCCCACAGCCCCACAGCCGATCAGGCCCAGCGTTTTGCCGGCGAACTCAGGACCACGGAAGTGAAAATATGGTATCTCGCCATCCACAAGCCATCCCTCTTGACGCAGATGTCGCTCGGCACGAGAGATATTGCGGGCTAGCGCAATCATCAGCCCGACAGCGAAATCTGCCACGGAATCAGCATTGCGGCCAGGCGTTGCCAGCACTACGATCCCCCGCTCTGTGGCGGCAGCCACATCCACGTTGACCGGCTGAGACCGGCCGGCGGCTATGACTTCAAGTATTGGTGCACCAGCCAGAACGACGGCTGTCGCCTGTTCCACCTCGACGACCAGCAGGCTGACGTCCGAGACCATGCGGGCCAATGTCTCCTCAGACAACGCATGGCGGGTCTGACCCCAGCCGGCCAGCTCCACAGCGTACCCCATGTCCGAAAGCCTATCTACAGCCGCCGGGTCAAATTCGGCAGTGATGAGAGCTCGTTTCATGATTCATATCCACGCAAGCAACCGGGTTTTTCTCAAAAACCCGGTTTCTAGAACGTAACTGTTCAGGTAGTGGGGACCCTTGCGAAGGTTTGCCAATCGCATTCGGGTTGAGGTGCCTCTCGTCCGTCGAAAATCGGTCTCTTGCCAAGGCTGCTCCGAACCTTCGCAAGGGTAGCTGAACGCTTACCCGGGCTTTTCTCAAAAACCCGGTTTCTAGAACGTAACTGTTCAGGTAGTAGGGACCCTTGCGAAGGTTTGCCAATCGCTTTTGGGTTGAGGTGCCCCTCGCCAGTCGAAAATCGGCCTCTTGCCAAGGCTGCTCCGAACCTTCGCAAGGGTAGCTGAACGCTTACTCTAGAACTAGACACTGAAGTGTCGCTGCATCTTCTCGAAGACGTTCAAATATACGTGATAGTGCGGCTCATACCGCGCTGCGCGATCTGGATCAGGTTCATAGACGGTCACGGGGGGTGGTGGAAGCTCACGGGCGTCGCCCTGGCCCCAGAGCACCAGTTGGGCGCCGGCCGCGGCCGCCGGCTCGACCACTTGCGGCACCTCTAGAGTACGCCCCAACACGTCGGCCATGGTTTGCGCCCACAGGGGCACGCCGGCCGAGCCACCGGTGAAGAGCACGCGTTGGAAAGGTTGGCCGGCCACCCGCTCAAGTTGGTCCAGGTTGCCGCGCACGCCGTAGCACACGCTCTCGACAATGGCCCGCGCCACATGGCCCAGCGTGTGAGATACATTGAAATCGAAAATCGTGTAGGGGGCTTTGCGTTCCCAGGTATCCTGAGCCCAACGCGCGTTCGTGGCAACCACCAGCAAGCCGTCAGCACCCAGTGGCACCTCCGCTGCCAGATCGTTGACGACCTCGTATGGGCCTCGATCTTCCGCCTCGGTCTGAGCCACCTCGGCCGCGCAGAACGTATCGCGGAACCACTTGTAGAGCATTCCGGTGTGGCCGGCATTGGTCTCGACCGCCCACAGCCCAGGCCGAAGGTGAGCGCTCACCCATGGATAGCGCTTTGGATCAAACAAGGGCCGATCTACCGTCATCATGATCGGCGTGGTGGAGCCGCCGACGATCACGGCTGTCCCATCATCCATCCCGCCCACACCCAAACAGCCAAACTGGGTGTCGCCACCGCCGATGTGTACCGGCGTGCCGGCCGCTAGACCAACA
Source organism: Anaerolineales bacterium (assembly GCA_018263655.1). Classification (GTDB taxonomy): domain Bacteria; phylum Chloroflexota; class Anaerolineae; order Epilineales; family JAANWY01; genus JAANWY01. The sequence continues at coordinate 5,293 of JAANWY010000199.1, forward strand.
GCGCCGGCTACCTCTGATTTCAGCTCTCCCAGGCGCTCGCCCCCCTCGTAGACGGCCGGCAGCACGTCGGTTTGGAGCCCCAGATCCGCGAGCAGATCCAGCGACCAGGTTCGGGCAGCACAGTCGGCCATCTGAGCCGCCGAGATCATGGTGGGGTTCGTGCCGGCCTCGCCACACAATTGGTACAACACCCAGTCGTGGACAAACAGGAGTTGCTGAGCCCGACGCCATACTTCGGGCTGTTCGTGCTTGAACCACAGCAGCTTGGGCAGGGTGAGTTCCGGTGCGTGCCAGTGGCCCGTTAGCCGATAGACGTCATCAATGTCGAGTTGCTGCTCGATGTGGGGGACGTAGTCGGCCCCTCGGCGGTCGTAGTTGAGGACGCCAGGGGCCAGAGGCTCGCCTGCGTCGTCGAGGAGCACGAATCCCTGGCGCAGGCTGGTGGCCGTGAGGCCCAGATAGTCGCCGGCCGGCCGACCAGCAACTGCAACCGCCTCGTGCATCGCCCCCACGAGACCCTGCCACCAGGCATCCGGATCCCACTCGGCACGGTCGGGGGCCGGATGCTCGATGGGATACTCGCAAGCAGCGACGGCCAGCACCCGGTTCTCCGACACGGAGAAGACGCACGCCCGGCCACTCCCCGTGCCGGCATCAATCGTGAGAACGAGGTCGACGGCCATTTGTCGCTAGGGAATGAGTATCGTCTTGATCGAGGTGACTCCAGGCTGCATCTTGACCTGAATCGCTTCTTCGAACTGCTCCAGCGGAAAGTTGTGAGTCACCATCGCATCGGCATCGACCCGGTCCTCGGCGAGATATTTGATCGCCAGAGGATAGGTGTTGGGGCTCACGTGCCCGCCCACGACCTCCAATTCCTTGAACTCGCTGACCAGGTTGAAGTCGACCTCGGCCTCTTGGTTGTAGACACCGAAGACGACCAGCCGGCCCGCCTTGCGCAACACTTCGAAGCCGGCCTGCAACGATGCCACACTGCCGGATGCTTCGGTGTAAATGTCGGGACCGCGCCCCTCGGTCAATGCGCGAAGCTCGGCCTGCACGTCGTGTGTCTGCGGGTTGAAAACGTGGTCGGCCCCAAGTCGGGCGGCGACCTCTAGAAGACCATCGTCTATATCCAGTCCCACGAGCATGCGGGGGGTTTTCAGGCGCGCAACCTGCAACACCCCCATGCCGATAGCGCCCAATCCGGAAACAACGACTACATCCGCGAACTGAATCTGGGCCAGGTTGACGGCGTGCACTGCACAAGCCAGAGGTTCGATGATGGCACCCTCTTCCGGAGAGAGTTCGTCCGGAACTTTGTGGACGATGGCGCCGGCCGGCACACGCATGTACTCG
>JAANWY010000002.1 GCA_018263655.1 Anaerolineales bacterium
TGGCACTCGTGTGCGTAACCTTGCTGTGGAGAATGGAAGATGGAAGGTGGAAGACGGAAAATGGAGAATGGCAAGCGGAAGGTGGAGGTTGGAGGTTTTACGTTCTCCATTCTCCAATCTCCATCCTCCATCCTCCATTCTCCATTCTCCAATCCCTGGTCTCCATCTGGTCAGTCGGTCTGTTAGCCGTCCTCGTTCTAGCCACGTTTCTCTTCTTTCGTCCCGCAGAATCCGTTTTGGTCATGGACGACGCCGGCGTCTACGTCATCCGCGGCCTCTCGCTGGCGCGCACAGGNCAGTTAGATCTTCACGATCCGGTGCTGCCCACGCTGTCGGTGGCTGAGGCGAAGCTGCTGCTACCCTTCGTGCGCTACGAATCGCGCTTCATCCGGCACGAGGGGGCATTCTACATCTGGCAGTGGGGACGAGGGCTGGTGCGGCCGGCCTTCTTCCATCTGCCGTCCACCTGGATGGCGGTGCTGGCGCTGGTCGCGGGGCCGCGGGCCGTCACTTGGGCCACGCCGCTGGCCGGCCTCGTGGCGGTGAGCGCGCTCGCGCTGTTGGGGCGCCGGCTCTTTGGCCCGGCGGTTGGACTGATAGGCGCGCTGCTGCTCACCCTCAGTTTCCCACAGGTCTGGTTTGCGCGCTATCCGACGTCGGAGATGTTCATGCAAGCTTGGCTTCTGGGGGGCTTGCTCCTGTTGGCCGTGTTTCTGCAAGATCGGATTCGCTTCGCCGGTGTCGCTGCCGGCATCGCGTTGGGGCAGCTCTTCTTGATCCGCGTCGATGCCTGGGTAGCCGTCGTGGCTATTGGCGTCTGTTTTGCCGGCTGGGCGCTTTGGGACTCCGGCGACTCACGCGCGCCGCAGGTCAGCGACCGTTGGTTTCTCGCCCCCCTCGCTGTGACGCTTGCGTGGGCCAGCCTGCACGCAGTCCTATTCGCGACGCCGTACATATTGTCTCTCATGCACCTCTACTTGACACCGCAGATTGGCGCTGTCGCAATCCTCAGTGCGGCTATCGCCGCTAGCGTGGCGTACGTCATCTGGTATCGACCAGAGAGGTTGCTCGTAACAGGTCGGATCGTTACGAGACTTCAACGACTAGGGTTCAATCCCCAACGAGAAAACGTGTCCGTCTCCATCTGGGTGGTCGGCATCTTTATCGTTGGAGGGGCAGTTTGGGTCGCTGGGGGGGAGTCGGTCTTGAACCTGGAAGCGGCGCGGTGGCTCAGTTGGTACATGAGTCCGCTGGGACTCCTCGCCGCATTCGGTGGGTTAATTCTGATCGTGCGGCGTGGGATCAGCCGGCCGGCACAGGTGTGGCTGCTGACGGCGCTGCTTTACGCCTTGCTATACGTGCCGGCCCCACGGGTGCGCCCGGTCCAACCGTGGGCCGTGCGCCGCTTCGTGCCGGCCGTTCTCCCGGCGCTCGTGTTGCTGATGGCGTACCTCGCCGCTCGGGTTCCCGCGCCCGGCTCGAGGTGGCTGCGCCGCGTCGTCCGTCTCGGCCTGGTCTTGCTTCTCGCGTTCGGGCTGGCCCGCCGCGTACAGCCGGTGGTGGCGCTCGATGAGGGTGCCGGCACCTGGGATCAGGTCGAACAACTGGCCCAGCAGCTAGAGCCAGACGCCGTCGTTCTGTTCAACCAGGCCAACGTTGGGGCCGCAGTCGCTCCACCGCTCACGTATCTATTCGAGCGGCCGGCATTTGTCTTGCAGAACGAGCGCCCGGACATCCGAGTGATCGAGAGCGTGGCGCAACAGTGGACGGCCGATGGGCGCCCCGTCTACCTGGCGATCACGGGACTGGCACCTTGGCTGGCCGATCTCCAGGCGGGCGTGGAGCCGGCCGGCGAGTTCACATTCCGATTCCCACGCCTTGAACGCTCCACAGACCATGCTCCACGCGAGACTTACACACTGACCTGGCCCGTCGACCTGTATCGATTCACGCCTGGCGAGCGACGGTCGTCAACGTCCGAGCGGCTCGAAATGGAAGCCGGCGAGTTGCTCTACCTGCGCCAGGGTTTTCACGAACGCGAGACGACGCCAGGGGGCACAACTTTCCGCTGGACGGACGGCGCTGCACGCCTCTCGCTTCCGGTGGCATCCGACGTCGCGCGAATCACGCTGCGCACCTCGGGGCCGCCGGCCGGTGTCCCACGACCGACTCTGGAGATGTTCATCGATGGCCACCGAGTCGGTGCGTGGAAGCTACGTGATCGATTCGTCACCTTGATGGCTGATGTGCCAGCTGGTGCGGCAGACGACGGCCGTTTGGAAGTCGTGTTACACAGCGCGACATGGGTACCGAGCCAAGTGGGTCGCGGAGACGATGATCGGCTTCTCGGCGTCGTCGTCGACTGGATTGCGGTCGAGGGCTGAGGGTGCGCATCGGGGTTTACAACCGGCACCTCACGGGTGTCGGAGGGGGTGAGAAGCACATGCTGGCCATGGCGGAGGTGCTGAGCCGGCGCCATTCAGTGGATGTGCTTACTCATCACGTCCTCGATCTGCGGGCGGCCGGCGCGCAGTTGGGGGTCGACCTCAGCCGGGTCCATCTGCGCCCCCTGGAAGATCGGCCGGACCCGGAGTTGGCCCCCGCCACAGCCGAGTACGATCTGTTCATCAACGCCTCCGATGGAACGTTTCTGCCTTCGCGGGCACCGTGCAGCCTCTTACTGGTTTACTTCCCCACACCGCTCACCGCGACACCGTGGGTGCGCCTGAAGTGGCACATTGGGCGATGGTTGCGGCGTGCCTTGTTGCTTCCTCGCTACGCAGACGGCTTCTACGGACCCGAGAAGTTCGGTGCGCTAACGGTGCGCTGGGCGAAACGCCGAGCGTGTCTGGAGCTCCCGGTGCCGCCGAACACGGACACCCTCGATTGCCGGCTCACGCTGACAGCCAAGCGGCGCGTAGCCCCGGTCAGGTTCCGCGTGGCGGACCAACACGTGGCGGCGTGTGAGGTGCCGGCCGAGCGCCTGACGTCAGTCGACATCTCGCTGCCGGTGGGTGGGCGCAGGTCGGTTGACGTGGAGATTGCCTCACCTGGGAGCGAATCGCGTGAGGCAGCATCAGAGCTGGGGGTAGCCGTTGTAAATGTGCAGCTTGCCCACGCACGCTATCGACTGTACGAAGCCGTGTTCCAGCGTTGGTTTCGCGAGTTGGGCCAGCGCCTGGATTCGCTGTATCCGGCCTTGGATTTGGGCCACCTCGACACCTACGATGCACTCTGCGCCAACTCGCGCTACACTCAGCGGTGGATTCGGCGCTATTGGGGCGCGGAAAGCGTGGTTTTCTATCCACCCGTCGATGTTGGTCTTTTTGAGCCTCTGCCGAAGCGCCGGCAGATCCTCAGTGTGGGGCGCTTCTTCACGACTGGGCATAACAAGAAACACCTCGTCATGATCCGGGCCTTCCAGGAGATGGTCGCCGAGGGGGTAGCTGATTGGGAACTGCATCTGGCCGGCGGGACATCGCTCGGCGCTGCCGACGCCGAGTACCTGGCGCGGGTGCGAGCGGAGACGGCCGGCGCACCTATCCACATCCACGCCGATATCCCGTTCGGAGCGCTGCGTCGATTGTACGGCGAGAGCGCCATCTATTGGCATGCGACCGGTTACGGCGAGGACCCAGAGCGCCACCCTCTACGTTATGAGCACTTCGGCCTGACGACGGTGGAAGCGATGGCGGCCGGTGCTGTCCCTGTCGTCATCGATGGTGGTGGTCAGCCGGAAATTGTCACCCACGGTGCAGATGGATTTCTGTGGTCATCGACGGAGCAGTTGAAGTCGTGGACGCGCCGGCTTGTTGGAGATGTCGAGCTGTGCCGGCGGATGAGCTCGACTGCCCGTGAGCGCAGCCAGGCATTCGGCCGCGACCCCTTCCAACAGCGTCTGTGGGAGATAGTGGAGAACCTCAATCCCGCCGGATGAATTGCCCGGGTATTCGTTCAGGTCCGGCGCCTCGTTGACCCACTCCTGGGGCTGTAGTACAATGTTGGTGGAGGCTGACACTGACCAATTGCCCTGAGCTCGAAGAAACTCAATCTGCCGATGAGGAGACATTCAAGTCACTTCAGGAGGCTCTACGCCCGCTCCTGTTGGCGGCTTGCGTCTTGATCGCCGGCCTACTGTTCCAGGTTCCTGCCCGGTCCTCGCCAGCCACTCAGAACCTACTCCATAACGCAAGATTTGAATCAGGCACGCAAGGTTGGGCGGCGCAACCCTCCACGGCGACGTTCGATGTGGTGGAAGCGCCAGTCAGGAGCGGGTCGCGCGCGGCCTCACTGACCAAAACCGAATCTAGTTCGTGGGCCTTCATCTTCCAGGATGTGCCGGTGACTTCAGGCACTCGCTACATGGCCCGCGTGTGGGCCGTCTGGAACGACGAAGGGTTGTCCAACGTGAAGCTGCGCATCGAGTGGCTGGATGACACCGGGGTGCGGGTACGTCTTGATGATATCTCAGTCGATGAGCGAAGCCCGGCATATTCGTTGCTACAATTGGACAACCTGGAAACGCCTGAAGGTGCAGTCACAGCGCGCGTCCAGGGCTACACCTACTTGAACCAGGCTAATCCGCAGCGGCCGGCCCTCTTCGACGACTTCTACTTCGCTCCTGCCGGCTCCGTGACTGTGACGCCGGGCCCGACATCCGCGGCGACGACAACGCCGACCGTCGTACTGCCTTCGCCGACGCCCAGTCCGACAATCACGCCAGAATCTGTGCCGGCTGGCGCGGTCGTCATCAACGAAGTCTTCTACGATCCGCCGGCGCCCGGCGGCGATCCCGACGATGAGTGGGTGGAACTCTACAACACGACGGCGCACGAGGTCGATCTCGGTGGCTGGGTGCTGGCCGACCACATTGGGGAGGATGTAGTGCCGGCTGTAGTGTTGCCGGCCGGCGGCTTCGCGATCGTGGCAGCCTCCGATTCTTTCAGGTCGCTGTACCCGGCGTACGACGGGTTGCTCGTCACGCTGGACGGCCCCATTGGCAACGGCCTGGCCAACGGCGGTGACTCATTGTGGTTACGAGACGAGGGTGGCCAGGCCATCGACGCCATCGGATACGGGGATGACGACGGGGCGATGCTGCCTCCGGTGCCGGCCGCCCCGGAAGGCTATTCGCTGGAGCGCGTGCCGGCTGGCCTCGACACCGACACCGCGGCCGACTGGTTCCCGCGCGCTGCCCCTTCACCCGGGCGTGGCGTCAGCATCCGGTTGATCTACTTGCCCCTCGTGAAAACGAATCCATGAGACGCGAATTCATATTGCCGAGGTAACTACTCGGGCACTGCGTACCTACACGAGAAATATGCCGGAAAAATGGAGTCGGTGGGGACGGCCACCCCCACCGACCCCATTTTTCCGCAT
>JAANWY010000020.1 GCA_018263655.1 Anaerolineales bacterium
AGGATTATTTGGTCAGCGGTTCAAAATCCGTGCATCCGAGAAATCCGTGTTCTCAGACAAAAACAGCCGCAGCCGGCATGCTCTCCCCTCAAACTAACGAGCGATTCAAATGCTGCCGGAAAAAGTACGACCCTATCCTACCACGACGCACCGTCCTCCGCAAGACATTTTCGTCAGCTGTGCCGGCGGTTCATGAGCTCGGCCGACCGGATGACGTCTGCCGCTCGCAGCAGGCTGCCGCCCGGGCCGCACGCAGGATCGAGAACTTTGCCGGCCTTCAGCGCCAGCATCTGCACCAGCGGCACAAGATGGAGGCCGGCGTGTAGGGCTCGCCGCCTCGAAGACGAAGTCGGGTTTGTGGGTTGATTTGGTTTCGTTGGTCGTGAGGGCCTTGGCTGATTCTCAACTGACGTCAGGCAGGGGCCGGCTCTTGTTCGCCTAAATCGAAGCGCAAACTCAGCTCGTGGCCATCCGCGAAGCGGATACGATCATCTGAGCCAGGATCAAGTCGGGCCGCGCCCGATCCAGCCACTCGGCTACCAATTCACGGATAGCGTCCGCGTTCTCATCGGGCATACAGCACCGTTCCTTCGCGCAGTGCTGGCCGGACGACGGTGCCCACCAGGTCGCCGTACCGCTCTACATACGCTTTCCGCACAACAACGACATCTATCGGTACCCCCCCTGAACGCTTACCTGGAACCAACAGAGGGGCGAGGTCAAGGGTGCCTACCCAATGCAATAAGTCAACAGCACCTTCCCCGAACGACTGGCCAGCGGCGTTGTAGACGAACCGAAAACCTGCACGTTGTACTCAATCGTCGTCTGGGCGCAGCAGTAGTCGAAGGGGCCGATCTCGGCGATGAACGTCTGATCGTCCACCCGCTCCATCACCACCGGGTCGCCGGTCACGTCCTCCCAACGATATTGAAGGACAGCCTGCTGCACATCGGCGACTGAGCCGGTGATTTCGGCCACGATCTGCACTGTTTTCACGCCCGAGCACTCGCCGGCAATCACCTCGTCGGTGCTCTGAGAAATTTCCAGCGATACGCTGGGCGCCGGCGAAACAGCACGGATGCGTGTCGTAGCCTCGCCGCTCTGACCGGACGTGTCCTGAGCGATTGCGCCAACAGTGTGGGCGCCGGGCTCTCCAAACTCAGTCTCGACCTTGCACGCCGAACCCGAGCAACGCTCCACAGCCTCCCCGTCAACCAGGATGGCGACGCGCTCCACCTCGACATCGTCGGTAGCCTCGGCGACAATGACGACAGGCTCTCCAACCGCCGGCTGTTTCGGCTCAACGCTGATTCTCACCTCTGGCGGCAGGTCCTCTGCCGGCTCCTCCTCCCTGGGTTCCAGAAGATCGCCATCAACCATGACGCCGTTAGTCAAATCGTCGATGGACGGGAACAGGTCACCCACGTCGGGACGGGTGGCCGGCACGGGCTCCTCCGGCGGCTGACCACGGAAGACCCAGGTCTGCCAGCCGGCCTCGACGATCACGGTCTGGCCGGCGGCCTCCACCTCCACGGCGCCGTCATGCACCACGATCCAGATGATGCCACGCTCGCGATTGAGATGCACCAAGAACTCGGTGGCGATGCTCGTAATCACCGCCCACTGGGCGTCGATGACCGTTTTCCGCTTGACGCGGTTGTAGATCGTGCCATGTTCGAACTCGATGATGCAGGCCGGCGCGCTGTCAGTGGGGAGTCCTTCGATCTCGATCTCGCTGTTGCGGAAGATGCCCAGCAGGCAGCCGTTCATGTCGAGCCGGGCGTAGCCGGCGTCATCCACGCCCACGCCATCACGTTCGTACATCGTGCGCGTCGCGCCTGTCGCCACCGATTCCGCACCGAGCGTCTCGCCGTTCAATCGCTCGACTGCACTGATGACGGCCTCCAGTTCGGCCGTCGGCGTCACAGGCGCCACCCTCGGCAAGATGACGACGATGGCGACTATGATGAGCAGGGCAACCACCGCAAGTTGGAGCAGTCTACCTAGACACTTCATCACTCTCACCTCGATTTGTCTCTGTCAGCGACAGGCTCCACCCGAGAGCCAACGCTGTCGCGAAAATGGCGCCCCCGATGCCGAATCGAAGCACTACAGCCTGGGCCGATTGCGGATCTCCACGCCACGCGAAAGCTTCCGGTACCCTCAACAGGGCGAAGCTCAAGCCACCGGTCAAGGCCACGAGCGCGTATGGAATGGCGTATGCGCTGAGCATCTCGGATACCGATGTGAAGAGACGCTCTCGACTATCCAGCGCCACGACCGGCAGCGGAACGAAAGCGAGCGCCAGGCTCACGAGGATGCCCGACACCACAGCCGGCACGAACCAGGCCACCCAGTCCGGACCGATTCTCAGAAACCAGTTGGGCAGCCCCATGCCGATTCCCAGCAACAAGCCCCCGATGAGTGCACCCAGCCATGTCGCCATGCCGGCCGGACGCCTGGCCGAGGTGCGGATGATGTGCGGAACGAGCACCAGGCTGATGCCGGCCATCGCGCCAGGCAGCAGGTTGTATGAGAATACGGCCGGCACGTAGGGGTTGAAGGGTCTGAGGCCGAGGATGATGATCAGATAACCGGCACTCAAGCCGAGGGCGCCGCTCACCGCCACAGCCACGGCTTGACGGCGCAGGTCGCGCCACCGTGAGCGGAGCCGGCGATTGGCCACGAAGGTACGGTGCCAGAGCCGCGTGTTGAGTCCGTCGAGTGCCGGCCAGGCGCCGTCGTCGTCGGGATGCGCCACAGCCACACATGCCAGAGCGTCGATGATCGCCTCTTTCTGGTCTTGGGCGGCCGTGTCCAGCGTTGCCCGAAGCCGGGGCGTCGACTCGGGGATCTTGGCCAGGCCCTGTTTGGCCGCCTCCAGAACAGCAGAATCGGTGCTGCGGAGGGTGTCGAGCAGTGCGGCCACAGCGTCGGCCTGGCAGGCATCCATCTGGCCCAGGTCACCCAGCGCGTTGGCGGCTGCCGCTCGTAGCTCGCGGTTTGCAGCCGTGTCGTGCAGCAGGTCGATCAAGGGCCGGCAGCCGTCGGGGTGTCCCAGCGTTCCCAGCGACCGGGCTGCAGCCACCTCGACGGCCAGGGCCTCGTCTTCGATCATCAGGCGGACTAGCTCGGCCTCCTTGTTCGCCACCAACTCCTTAGTGTCGGTGGGCGCTCGCCGGCCCAGTTGCTGGGCGGCTGCCACGCGATCCTCGGCGCTTGGGCTGTAGATGTTGCGTAGCAGCGGGGCCGGCAGCCGCGCCCTCACGGGGCGCAGCTCGAAATCGCGAGCCAGGCGGGAGCCCTGAAGCGGCCCGCCGACCGGTGTCTGCTCGTGATCCCGCAGCCGGCTCCGCCAGGGTACTTCGGACTGCACGTATACGATCAGCTCGTCGGCGCTAATCACGTCGTCAGGTCGCTGCCCCGAGTCCGCCCAGCCATCGAGGCCGTCGAGCATGGCGCGGGTGAAGATGGAGTGCTCGCCCGCCCCGCCGTCCAACACGGGCTGATCCTCCGTGCCGGCCACCAACGCCTTCAGCACCTGATCGTCCCGCGCGCCAGTGGGGATGTCGTGGCGGAAGGTGGTGCCGGCGTAGCAGGCGTCGAAGATGAGAAACACCCAGCTTGCCGGCATGTGCTTGGCGACGTCGACGATGTCGGATTCTGCCAGCCAGGAGCTGGCATCATCGGTGGCGTCGGCCGGCAGCAAGTAGCCGGCTGGCGACTGAGCTCTCTCGTGGTCGCTCATGCCGTGGCCGGCGAAGAACACCAACGCGCTGTCTGGCGGCTGCGTGGTCGCCCGCCACCCTTCCAGAACCCGGCGCAGAGCGGTTCCCGTCGCCTCCGAGTTGGTCAGCAGCGTGACCTGAAAGCCGAAATCGTCCCTGAGTCTCTCCGCAACCGCCGTGGCATCCTTGACGGCGTACGACAGCGGGCGGATGGGTGGCTCGTAGCGATCCACGCCAATCACCAGGGCGTAGAGTGTGCCGCGCTGGCGCTCTGGATCGGCGCCGGCCACGGTGTGGCGTATGGCGTCGCGCGTTGCAGCGATATTCATTCTCGTCCTTTCGGTGACCGCGTTGCCTCGTAACCACTCAGCTTGGCGCGCCTGGCGCGCCTGGCGATTGAAATCGCGGCAACCATTGCGAAGCCTGTCTGCGCAGGCTGAGTAGCTCGACAATGTTAGATTGCCGATTATGCTTAATTCGTTGACCAGCATCCTGAGTAAGCTGTAGCGAAGCGAAAGCTGTATCGAAGGGTGCGGGTTTGCCTCGAGGCGTTGCTTGAGCCGCATCCTTCGATACGATCTCCACTTCGTTTCGACCTACTCAGGATGCTAACCGACAATTAAGCATAATCGGTTAGATTCTGTTCGTGGTAAGGCACGCAGTGGAACGGAGTGCCGTCAGTTTACGAATTGAACGCCACTCCGCTGGCGCTACGTGGCTTACTACGAACGCGTCATAGAATCTAACAATGTCAAGGTAGTGACATTGCCTCAAAGGCCGCTTCGTCGCAGGACGAAGGAGCGCGCGACGGTGGTCCACTCTGCGTCCGGCGGCACGCGATTGCGCCGCGCTTCGCGGGTGCCGTGGCCCGTCAGCGCCATCCCCAGCAACTCTCCCAGGGGCGTGCCGGCGCCCTTTGCCTGTCCAAGGCCGATAGCCCGATACCCCTTCTGCACCAGCCGGCTGAAGTCCGCCTCGTGGGTGGTGGCGAAGAGCTTGAAGGTCTCGGCGCCTCCCGCCGGCTGCTGATCGTCGGTGGGATCGGGTGCGTACGGGAAGTTGTCCGGCATGTACAATTCCACCTCGTCGCCGGCCCGCACACCGACCTGGATCGACCCGCCAGGTACCAGTTGCTCGCTGGCGCCGGCCACCGGGTGGAGCAGACTGATGGCGCCCGTCAAACCGAAGTCGAGTACGCTGACGTAGATTGGCGCGCTATGACGATTGACGATCTCGCAGGCGATACGGTCCCCCTCCTCGAAAACGATCTGGCCGCTCTCGTCCTCGGCCTCAGCCATCTCCCACGTGCCATCGGGCTTTTGCCGTTTCAGGCGAAACTCGACCTTGCCGTTGAGCCGGCTGTCGGGGTTGGGGTTCGTCAAGCTCAAGGCCTTGCGGTAGCGTACGACTCTCTCCAAATTGTCGCGCAGTATGCCGACCACGCCGGCTTCGTTCACCGCGTGGGTGGGCATCATTAGCCGGCCATCTTGCCCCACCACCGCCCAGCTCGCTTCAGTAATCTCATTCAACTGCGGCACCGGATCGCCTTCGCCGGCATCGTCTCGGGGTGCGATGATGTACGCCCGCGCGTCGCCCGCTTCGCCATCCTCCGCCTGCCGCAGCAGTGGCGACGCTTCGATCAGGTCCGCTAGTGCAGCGGCAGCGGCCTGGTACGCGTCTGGCATCTGGATGTCGACGATCAGGCGCATCTCGCCGTACGAGTGAGCTTCCTCCACGGCGCGCGCGTTCTCCATGATGATGCCGGCCACGTCTTCTTCGACCACGCCTGCCTGGGACGTCGTCGCCTGAACGCGGTTGACTTCGACCAGACCGAGCCTGGGTGTGTCGTCGGTCACCTGTTTCACCGACTGGGAGTAGACGGCCCACTCCGAACCGGCCGTGACCCCGTGGGCCGCGCCGGCGCCCAGCGTCACGCCGTCTCCCCGGCGCTGTGTGACGGGCACGAACCGCATCGGCTCGATGTCGCGCACACCAAACAGTTCGCGATCCCGCGCTCCCTCCATCTGCGGGTGCTGGCGGGAATAATTTGCCGTGACCTGGGCGCTGGCGCGCTCGAAGACGTCGCGGTAGGTGGTGCCGGCGCCGGCCTTCAGCAGTTCCTGGCTCAGGAAGTAGGTGAGGGCGCCATGGGTGACGGTGCCGTCTCCCTGGCGCACGTGGTGCTCGTACGAGCTCTCCTCGTCGCGGCAGCCGGCGATGAGGACATAGCGCTCGCCCCTGGGCAGCCATCCGCTGGGCCCCAGATCGCGACTGACGGCCGGGACTACCTCGGCCGGCACCGGCGATGGCGGCAGCTCCTCGATGGGGCGTTCGTCGGGCTCCACCCAGCGTGAGTTGGCGCCAAAGGGATCGCGGCTGATGGTGCCGGAGTGGCAGCAATCGAACCCCAGGGTGACGAACGGCGTGGTGTCGGTCAGCTTCACCAGCCGCATGTAGATCTCGTCGTCGGTGATGTCGCGGTTGGGATGGCGTCCGCGCCCGCTGTCGTACGGCACGATGGTCTCGTCGAAGCCGTCGGGCTCGTCGCCTTCGCGGTCGCGCATCTGGGAGCCGTGGCCGCTGTACTGGATCACCACGATATCGTTCTCGCCGGCGCGCTCGACTAGGTCGTCCATGGCGGCGAGGATCGCGTCGCGGGTGGCATCTTCGTCCCACAGTAGCGTCATGTTGTCGGTCGGAAAGCCGAAGTTGCTGTGGAGGATGCCGGCCATCACCTTCGTGTCGTTGACGCATCCGTTGAGCTGATAGCGAGCCGCCAGTTTAGCGTACTTGTTGATACCAATCAGCAGGGCCCACTTGTCTTGGTCGTTCGTACTGTCTGTCATGATCACTTACCTCTTTCCAGCTTCTCCTTGACCACAAGATACAAGCTAGGTACACTTCACCCGTGGTAGAGCGGGACCACTTCATTTGGCCAGAGTATCGACGTTGGTATGAAAGAGCGAATGGGATGACGTTCGCCAAAGAACAGATGATGGAACGCAACCTGGATCTGGCTGAGGAACACTTGCTGCACGTCTTGGAGCACCCTGAAATTCTTGAACAAATCTCTGATGACGCCCACGTCATCCTCCTGCCAGTCGATGATCCAGAACTATTTGAGGCGAACCTGCAGATGGCCAACCAATTGGATCGAGAGATGAGCCACGACGCATCTGAGGGGCCGGTGATCCTTGTACTACTCCCCGTTGGAAGCAAAGAGCCCGTGCTGGCCTGAGAATCCGCAACGCCCATCCGACCCCCATTCACAATTCACAATTGACAATTCGCAATTTACAATTATTCACGCCTCTGTCCCCACCACCACGAACGGCGCCCAGTAGCGGGGGTGCCCATAGTCCGGATGGGCGCGGAGCTCGCGCATGGCGCGCTGCAGCGCAATCGCCTTGTCGTCCACCTCGATGTAGCTTTGGTAGAACGAGGCCATCAGCGCGGCCGTGGCACTGTCGCTCACACTCCACAGACTGACCAGCACGGATCGGGCGCCGGCTGTCAGGAAGGCGCGGGCCAACCCGATAACGCCGTCGCCGGAGACCCGGCCCAACCCCGTCTGGCAGGCACTCAGGGATATGAGATCCGCCGGCAACCACAAGCGCGAAACATCAGACGCCGTCATCACGCCCGAGGCAGCCTCGGAGTCGGCCAGGGCGATGAAGGATTGCAGCGGATCGTCGGCGTCGGCGATGCCGTGGGTGGCTAGGTGCAGGATGCCGTGGGTCTGCATCAGGGCCTCGACCGTCTCGCGGTCGGCGTGCTCACCCAGCAGCAGAGTGCGTCGTTCCTCGGGCAGCAGGCCGGCGATGACGCGCGCCTCCTGCTCCGCGCCCGGCAGCGGGTCGAGTTCCACGTCAACATCGCCCAAGCTGGAGACGGAGGGCATGGACGGGTTGCCGACCACCAGCGCCTTCAGGCTGGCCGGCGTACCGTAGTCCGGTTCGTGGCGGATATCGTCGAACACCTGCGTCGAGGGAGCGTACAGCAACGGCCACCGATCGGCCAGCCACACATCGTCCGGTCCGAGCAGCGCGGCGAAGGGCAGGAGCCACAACGCGCCATGGGGCTCGATGACGACGGGGGTGCCCTCGGCCGGCAGCGCCTCGGCGACAGGTTGGATGAAGTCCGCGTACAGATCGCGCAGCAGCGGCTTGGGATCGGCCAGTTCGCCCGAGGCGGCCGTTCGGCGGGCGTCGCGCGTCAGGCGCACGCCGCGTGGTGCATCGTCTACACGCAGCAGATCGCGAAATTCCTGAACGCGTCGGGTGATGGCATCCTGGCCCAGTTCGACGACGTGGCTGCGCAGCTCGCCGTCCGGGGATACCGCGAACACGGCCGTACGGTCGTCCATGGTGTGGAAGATCAGACGCGCCACGGGCGGTATGATGCGCGCGGCTTCCTCTTCTGTCAGCCGCTCGCGCAGCCGCTCGCGCAGCCGCTCGCGCAGCCGCTCGCCGGCGTCGCCGCTGGGGACGGCGGCCGCCATTTCCGTCAGCATGGGCCACTTCTCGTCCTCGCGGGCGTGGATGATGTGGGCCGCTTCGTTCAACAGGGCCTCCAGGTTGGGTGGGGGTCCTGTTTCGACGCCGGGCGCCATCTGGACCGGCGAGTCAAAACCCACCGACATGCCGGGTGCCATCTGGGCCGGCGAGTCGAAGTCCACCGAGATGCCGGGCGCCATCTGACTCGCCATGTTCTGGCGTTCGCCGAAGGGGCGCTGCCGGCTGGCGCGAATTCCGCGCCCCGCTAGCCGGCGCTGCCTTCGGCTGTTCAGCAGATCGCTGAAGGCCTGGCCGCGCGCTTCCTCGGCCACCTCCATGGCGTCCTGATAGCGCGCCGGCTCGGTCTCAGCGCGCTCCAGGTGGACGGCGATGAGTTGGTCGTAGACATCGCGCACGCTTTCGATGAACGTGACCTTGCCTTCGTCGGTGCGCAGCTCCCGTTGACGCCAGCGGATCAGGTTCAGGCTGCTGCGTAGATTCTGTGCCGCTCCCTCCAGATCGCCGGCCGCTCGCTGACAGTAGCCCAGCCCCCACAAAACGTACCAGCGGGTGTCGTCGGCGGCGGCTGGCAAGGCGGCGGCTGCCCGCTCGAAGGCCGCCTGCGCCTCGCTCAGTTGACCCTGCTCCAGGTACAGCCGGCCCAACCCGCCTAGGGCTCGCCCCTCGCCGAGGGCGTCGTCGGCCTGTTCGTACAGCTCCAGGGCCTGCTGATAGCTCTTGAGTGCCTGATCGATGTCGCCACGGTCGCGGTAGATGCCGGCCAATGCCGCCAGCACGCGCCGTTGTTCCAGCGGGCCCGCGTGCTCCTCCAACAGGCTAAGCGCATCGGTCAATGCGGCTTCGGCTTCGCCCGCGTTGCCGCGCCGTCGCTGGACGATGCCGATGTGTGTCAGCGCATGGGCGCGGAGCTCTGGTGCATACTGGCTTTCGGACCGCGCCAGGGCCTTTTCATAGGCGTTCAAGGCCGGCATATCCTGAGGCTGGCGAAGATAGGCGTTGCCGATGTTGATCAGCAGTTTCACGGGCAGCGTGACGTCGTCTTCGGCCGCCGCCAGGTCTGTGGCCACCGCCTGGCTGAAAAGATCTGGCGCCTCGAAGTCGCCCTGAACGTCGAAGTAGCCTTTGCTCACCGTCATCAGCGAGAGCATCACGTCTCGCAGCTCGAAGTCGGGGTCCTCGGCCAGGGCCCGCAGGCCGGCCTCGTAGGCCGTCACAGCCTTCTGGACGTCACCGAAGGCTTCCTGAGCCTGCCCCACTCGATTGAAGAGCACGGCGGTCAGACGCGGACGGTCCAGCCTTCTGGCGATGAGCAACGCTCGACCGTGAGCCGCGAAAGCTTCTTCGTACTGCTGCTGCGTCTCGGCGATGATGGCTTCGTTTTCCAGGGCCACCACACTCTCGTAGTCGTTCATCTCTTTCTCCTAAACGGCGGTGAAGGCCGTCAGGCCATACTTCTTCAGGTAGTCGTACGGCATCCAGCCATAGCCGGCCCCGTCCGGGCACTCACTCGCCCAGGATGTTCCCCAACTGTTGCGGATGATGAAGTAGCCGCCGCCCGGCGCCGTGTCGTCATCCTGATAGCCCACCATGCACACCGCATGCGCGCTTTCCAGCCAGACCACCGGATTTGCGGCGCCCTCCGTCGTCAGCGGCATGCGAACGACGCCTGTGTGCTGGACCATCGCGCTGTTCCAGTAGTTGAACGTGGGTACGGTGAAGGCGATGGCATAGCCGCCAGCCAGATGGGCTTTCAGTTCTTCCACGTCTCTGGCCCACAGGAAGACGTACCGCTGGATGCGGCATGCCTGAGCTTTCACCTGCGCCTCGGCTGGGGGTGGACCTTGCTCCTCATTCCCCGCTATCGGAGTCGGATTGTACGGCCAGTCGGCTTCGGGGCAGATACCGTAGTCCCGCAACGCCCTCATCCCGTACAGCAACAGCGACCCTGGTTTGTTCTTCAGCAGCGGAGTGATCAAGTGTTGCCGCGCCGCCCAGTACAGAAACTGCTCGGACAGATCGGTCTGAACGTCATCCGCCATGGACTCGCGTAGGGCCGCGCAGGCATGGGCCACGCATGTGCCGCGCACACCCTGATAGCGGACGGCGCACTGGGGGGAGCAAATCCTTTTCCGATGCAAAAACCTGGTTTGTGATTGCGCGAGCGGAGAACGCTCTTGGTCTCGGTGTCCTGCTCATGATTCTCAATCTATCCTATCCAACTCCTGAATCACGCGCTGGTGCATGCCGGCAATCCGCAACAGCAGCGTGTGACTTGCCTCGTACGATAGGTTAGTTACATTGGTGGTGTCGGCCGTGGTCAACAGCAGTGCACTGTCCACCGCAACCATGCCATCGCCTTCACCTGGATAGAACTCGAGGAACTCCTCAAACAGTGGTGGATTCAGCTCCCGTGCGACGTCGGGTAGGGCAATGTGTCGCAGGGTGGTTCGCCTCCACTGCCAGGGCTGCACGATGTCCTGGGGGATGAAACTCATAAGGTCGTAGAGCTGGATCGCAACGCGGCTCATGGTGGGCTGCAGGCCGGCAATGGCAATGTATCTCACGCTGTCAAGCTGGCTCTCCGAGATTAACGCGCGAAGTTGAGCGCTTGGGGCTCCCCATCGCTCCAGTTCATCAATGGAGGCGACGTTCGACAGCCACAGCCGGCATATGAGGTTGACCACCGCCTTCACGACCAGCGCGCTGCCTGGAATCGGGAGGAGGCCGGCCACCCCATCAGTGATCAAGCCGAGCAGCCGGTCGTCCAGTGTGGCCACGCGCGTACCCTTGTGCGGCGTTCCAATCGTCACGAGAGCCGCCACATCCGGATCGTCACGATGGCGCCGCAGGTAGCTGCGACAGACCATGCCGCCCCGGCTGTGCCCAACCAGGATGACTCGATCGGTGCCGTATTCGACTTTGGCGAACGCAACAACCTGCTCTAGCTCATCCACCGTGCTGTCGATGGCGCCGATGCTGTCGGTTTGCGTCCAACTGAGGACCGGGTGACCTTCGGCTTCCAACAGTGGACTTAGCCCCGGCGCCGGCGGCTGCGTCGGGACGCGAACTCGATACCCAGCCAGTGGTAAGGGCGGCGGGTGCCAGTGCTTGCCGGCCGGCTCCTGAGTGCCGGGCTCGGGCAGAGGTGGATCGGGTTCGCCAGCCATATCATCCCAACTATGTTTCGTTCCACCCCAGCCGTGTACACAGATCACGGGCAGCCGGTCGCCAACGCTGGGGGCTGATGCCTGGAACTCAGGCAAGCCCGGGGGGTGAGTCACGATGGCTATCCCTCCTCACCGGCATCATCGGCCGGCACCGCCTCGGCCAGCCACTGCTCCAAAATCACCACCGCGCCCTGGGTGCTGGAGACCGTCACCGCTCGCGTCAACTGCACCGGGTCCTCGGGCAGCGGCTCACCCGTATCGATAGCGTCTTCGAGCTCCCCGTTGCGGGTACGCGTGTACTTGAGAAACCGCAAGCGAACGCCAAGCGCTTCCTCATACTCATTGCTGGCGTCCAACACATCATCGGGGAGCAGGTCTCCCGGCTCAGCCGGCAGTCCGCGCGTTACAACTTGTTCTTCGCTGAGTTCTCTCAGCGCTTCGGCGCGGGCGTCGTAGCTCGACCGAATCGTCCGAGCGTGGTCTTGCAAACTTTCATCGTGGATCACAGGCATGGTGTAGGTTCCTCACTCAATGTCATGTGGCATTAGGGAAAAAGCCGCACTACGCTCCGGCTGGATCGCCAGATCCAGGCTGCAGGGCGACGGATTTGACAATCCGTCGCGAGCGTAAGTGTCACTTTTTCCTCAATGCGTCATGTGGTCAAGGGCCGTGAGGGGACCGGCACTTCCACGTAGATCTAGCCGCGAAGTAACCGTTCAGGAGGTATCAGGACTAGCATCCTGAGTAGGTCGAAACGAAGTGGAGACCGTATCGAAGCGACGTCCTGAGCGGCGTCCTGAGCCTGTCGAAGGGCCTGTCGAAGGGCTTGTCGAAGGGATGCTCCATGGGTTGCCCCCTGAACGCTTACGCCGCGAATTGTACTTGCTGACAAAGTGCCCGTCACCTGCTGTACCGAACTGACATTGACTCCTTGCTCAATGTCATTAAGATAAGCTGGGGCCGGTCTCCTGTCTGCGTGCGGGACACCTGTCTGCCGTGTTGGCACAGGCAGGCGCACAGGCAGGCCCGACCGCGCCCCTGGCTCGGTCTGTAAGCGAAGCGGCGACCAGCTAGAGCGCTAACTTAATGACATTGACTCCTTGCTCACATCGGACCGAAATACAACTGAGACAGCTCGGCCTCGCCGGCCGTCCCGGTCTCGATCTGTTGCCGGAGCTTCTCGGCCTCGACTTCCGGCGGCGCCTCCAGGTCCCGATCGAAGAGCCAGCCAAGCAGGCCGGCCTCGCGAGGCGGAAGTCCGGTGGGCAGATCCGGCGTGCCGCCGTGGATCAAGTCCAGGGTCGCGTCGATAACGTCCTTGTTCTTTGGCAGGTAGCGATGGACCTGTTGAATGTAGTAGACAGTGGCGCCAGGCAGTTCGGCCGACCAGAGTGGGATGGTGCCGTCTCCGGCGCCAGGCCCTTCGTCCTCACGGACGATGTCATATCTTGGCCGTTCGTCGGGTCCAAAGCTACGCTGCACCTCCACGACGGTGTCGATATGGCAGCCGGCGATCTCGATCACCTCAACCTGGGGGTCGGCGCTAGCGAGCAACTCGTGGAACTGCCGGCCGGCATCCAGGTAATCTTGACGGACACCTTCTAGTCGCCAGGCGGTAGCATCGTACAGGTCCCAGTTGGCCGGGTAGGGCCAACTGGACGGGAACAACGCCGGTGGCGCCGGCAGTAGTTGATAGATGCTGGGCATGTTGTACATCAAGCGTCGGGGAGCGTTCTCCTGGTGCAGCTTGGCAATGATGTCCATGTTTCGATTGCCCAGCGCGATGTCCACGATGCCGCCGGCCACGCCGAAATGAGGTGTTCCGTGCATGATGAGGCGTTTGATCCGCTTGTCGGCGGCTGCCGTGTGGCGCGCCAGGTATGCGCGCGCGACCACGCCCCCCATGCTGTGACCAACCAGCGTAAATTGTCGATCTGAGTCGCCACCGGCCCAGCGCTCGACGCATTCGTGTAAGAGGTCGCCATTCTGATCTATGGGCCGGCGCCAGTCGTAGGGAAATTCGTACAGATCGACCTGCCGTTGGAACGTGCTGGTCTGGCTGCGGTTGCGGTGGTGGGCTTCTTCGTTCCGCTCCTGGATGAAGCGCTGTATAGTCTGGACGTTCTGTTTTTGGGATTTGACGTTGCCGTGTTCGGTCACACGGTAGTAGAAATCAAACAGTTCGGGTACCACCAACTGCTCGCGATGCGCGGCGTTGGGGCGGAGGGTGAGACGTAGCAGCGAGTGCCAGTGGCCCAATGAGAGCGGCCGGCTCAACACGTCGAGCAAATCCTGGAAGAGATGGGCGTTACCGAGTTTGGGGTCTTCCTGGATATCGCGCATGAAGTTGGCCAGGGCGATGGAGGCGATGGTTTTCAGCGTTACTTCGAAGCAGGCCATGAGGGCCGCGTAGCGGTCGTCGGGATCGACGCGACTTTCCAGGTAAGTGTAGGCATGGCTGATGGGGAATGGAAATTCTTCACGAGTAAGCTGTTTCATTGCATCATCGCTTTGCATGTCTGACTCCCAGCCTGCAATCGAACGAGCGCTGCTGCTTCTCCGCATGATTTCCGGGTCTACACAAAAATGAAGTGTTTTGGTTTCATCGATTCTTCCTCAGACACATCGTATCATCGGGTCAGCTCGCTGACACACAACTCCTGTTCACATGACGTCATGACCAGACGTACTCCCAGCAGACGAGGTGCAAGTCGTCTTTGGTTAGCTGTTGGGTGGAGGTGTCTTCTTGTTGCTGTTCGCCGGCTGCTGTTTCCAAAGCCTGGACGGTGGACAGGAGCGCGGTCACGTCCCCGTCGCGCTGGTAGGTGTCGTAGGCGGCGCGGAGGTCGCTCAGGTAGGCGCGGGGGAGGGGTTCGCGTAACTTGGCCAGGGCGGCGCGGACCTCGCCCGAGTCCAGGGCCGGGTTGTTGCGCTGGGTCTGCAGGACGGTGCCTGCGAGCTGCTGCTCGTCGGCCAGGATCTTGGGGGCGCCTGCGATGGCCTGCTGGTTGCGGACGCTGCCCAGGATGTCGTCGATGACGCGGTCCTGGATTTCGAATACGTCCACGCCCGCTCCGACCACGCGCGGCTCGTCCGGCCTACAGCGGATCAGGCCGGCGATTTCGTAGCGGTTCTCTAGGATGCGGCCGCTCTCCAGGTCGTAGTAGCGCCAGAAGTGGCGGCGCGTCTCGCCGTCGGTTGCCGGCGGCGCGGTGAAGTAGAAGAAGAGCCCGCGATAGCCTTTCCGCTCGCGGCCCGAGTGGATGCCGTCGGGTAGCTTGTCCAATTCCACGTCACCGCTCTGCAGGGCGTCCTGGAGCGACGCCAGCAGGAACTCGCTGCTGGCCAGTTCTGATTCGGCCTGCAGCTCTTCGAGTACGGTCTGGTCTTCGTCGGCGATGCGCTGCAGGGTGTTGAACGTGCGCGGATGGACCGCCTCGCCCAGGACGCTGGTCTCCAGCATGCCGAAGGTGTCGATGGTGGTGAGCTTCTGTTGCAGGCTCTCGACGAGGCGCAGCAAGCGCTCCAGCCCCGCTTCCGGGAAGACGTTGTAGACCCAGAGGGTGTCGAAGGGCGAGCCGATGCGGTCGATGCGGCCGGCGCGCTGGACCATGCGCGTGGGGTTCCAGTGCAGGTCGTAGTTGACCAGGTGGCCGCAGTCTTGCAAGTTCTGGCCCTCGCTCAGCACGTCGGTGGAGATCATCAGGTCGATCTCCTCGTTGCTGCCGGCCAAGTCGGGGCGGTCGTTGGCGACGGGGGCGAAGCGTTCCAAGCGCCGGCTGCGCGTCTCGGGCTTGACGTCCCCGTCCATGATGGCCAGGCGCGGGTTTCGGGCGGCCGCCAGGAACGTCTCGTCACCTGTCAGCTCGCGATAGAGGTAGCGGGCGGTGTCTTTGTAGTAGGCGAAGAGGACGGTCTTCTCCCCTCGGAGTTCGCCCTTGAGCAGGGCCTTGATGCGCTGCAGCTTGGCGTCGCGCTGGGGCGAGACGTCGGCGATGTGGTCCCAGATTTCGGTTAGCACGTCGACGTCGTGCTGCACCGCCTGGCGGAGTCGCTGCAGGTTGTACTGTGCAGGATCTAGCTCCGGCAAATCGTCCAGGATTGTCCGGGCTGCCTCGTGGTCGCTGAGCGCCTGGGCCTGGGATTGGGGGGCCTCGTCATCCACGCCTTCGGGCTCCAGGTAGCGCATGGCGTGGCGGAAGTCGCTGCTGTCCAGGAGTTTGCCTTCGTCCAGCAGCGCAGCGAAGGTCTTGAAGAAGGCGAGGGCGCGCCCGACGCTGATGCGGAAGGCTTCGACGCTGGATTCGAAGCGTTTCAGATAGCGGCTGCGGAAGATGCCGGCCAACGCCTGCTCGCGGCCCAGCTCCCACGTATCGCGCTCGACGCCGGTGCGCTTGTAGTCCTCCAGGGTGTACGGCGCCAGAGCGAGGCTCTCGATGCCGGCCACCACGAGATCGTAGATGTCGTGGTAGGTCTGCTCCAGGTTGTAGCGCACGGTCTCCAGCTCGCGCTCGGGCCAGTTGATGGCCTCGCCCTGGATGGTGGCCTGGGGATAACTTTTGCGGATGTAGGCGCGGGTGCGGCGGATGACGACCTCTTCGAGCAGGTTGAAGAGGGCGGCGGTTTCGCTGCCGTCGGTCTCTTCCGATTGGCGGCGGGCGGCGAGGAAGTACTTGCGCAGGTCGCCGATGCCGACGGCGGAGAAGTAGGTGCGGTCACCCTGAGCGAAGAGCATGATCTGGTTGTAGAGGTCCAAGACGGTGTTGTTGATGGGCGTGGCGGTGAGCAGGATGATCTTCTTGCGCTCGCCGTCGCGGCCGCGCCCGCCGTTGGCGCCGATGAGGCGCTCGACGTTCTCGTAACGGTTGGTGCGGTGGTTGCGGAAGTTGTGGGATTCGTCGATGAGGATTACGTCCACATCCTTGAGCGCAGCGGCGCGGGATTGGCTGGGGAAGTCTTCCTGCTGGATCAGCTCCTGGGAGACGATCTCGGCCGGGATGGTGGCTTCACGCAGCTCGGCGCGCCACATGTCGCGCAGCGAGGCGGGGCAGACGACCAGGGCCTTCTGCCGGCGGTGGTAGGCGGTGTCCTCCAGCAGCTTCTTGCCGATCCAGGTCTTGCCCAGCCCCACTGAATCGGCAACCATGACGCCGTCGTAGCGGGCGAGGATGCGGCGCGCCTTCTTGACGGCGTCCTCCTGGAAGCGGGCCAGCTCCACGGCCGAGCGGGTGCCGGGCAGGCGCAGCCCGTCGTCGCCGATCTCCTCTCTGAAATACTCGTAGAGGGTCTTGAGGTAGATCTCGTAGGGGGTGTATTCGTGGTCGCCGAACTTGGATTCGTTGAGGAGCGCGATGAGGTCCGGCTTGAAGTCGCGGGAGGCGGCCCAACGTTCGTCGTACCAGTCGAGCAGCTCCAGGATGGCGCGGGCGCCGACCTCGCTCTTGATGGCGCGGCGTGAGGTGCCCGTCACCTGGGAGGTGACGGGCACCTTTGACTTCAGCAGCGGCTCGACGGCGGCCTGGGCCGCGATGTCGTCGGCCTCGGCCTCGTCGATGACGGATTTGTGGGTCAGGTTGAGCTCCTGGTTGGTGGTCAGGCCGGCGCGGGTGAAGTTGCTGGAGCCGGCGATGCCGGCCACGGGTGTGAAGCGGTCGCCGGGCGTCTCGTCGGCGAAGAAGAGGTAGCTCTTGGCGTGGAGAAAGCCCTGTTGATAGAGGCGCACGGCCACGTCGGGGCGGCGCAGGAAGCGGATGAGGGTCTCGACCTGGCGCAGCGTCTCCCGATCGAAGGGGGCGGCGTCCAGTTCGCTGCGGAGGCGGGCGCGCAGGCCCAGGTCTTGGGCGGTTCCGGGCTCGGAGCCGAGCAGCAGGCGGAAGGAGGCCAGGTCGTCGAGGCCTTCGCTCAGCAGGCTGAATCCGCCGACGTTGAAGTAGGCGGTGGCGACGTCGAGGGCGTGCACATCGTCGCTGTGCAGCAGGTCGTTGAGCACGTCGGCCAACGTATGCGCGCGGTTATCGATGACGTACGGGAGGTGCATCTACCACTCCGAAGCTACCTGCTCAAGCCAGGTTATCCACTCGTTGAAATGNGCGCAATCTTGCCGAAGCGAAGACAGGCCAACGTCCATCGTTACTAAAGGCCCGTCGGCCTCCTTCTCGTAGGCCGGAAATACACGTTTGAGACGCTTTGAGGGCGCTGTTTGCTCGCCCTCGTCGATCTCCTCCGGAGTCGCGAATTCTTGCTGGATTCTACGTAACTGGCCGAGCTGTTGGTCATTTCCCAAGAGCCATTCTGTCGTCTTCTCTACGTCAACGAAGAGCAGAGCCTCGAACTCGTGAAGTTGCAGATAGGGCCGAAAGCGTCGACTCGCGATATCCTCACGTAGATGTCTTTCCAGGTGCTGCACGCGTTGCAGACTACTGCCTGGTGGCAGGTTGGCGTGACCGGGAAAGCTATGGGGCAACTTGTAGAAATCGTACATCGTCGTAACGGCAACGACGTTCGTATCTCCAAGTAAACCCTGTAGCTCTCGCTTTATTTTGGGATAGGGAAGATAGCCGCCTCGATCGGCGGACCGCCCTGGAACGCGTCGGGTTTTAACCAAGATGGGTATGAGAAACAGGTTCAGTTCGATGAAGTACGGTTGTAATACCTCGGTAACAAAGGTTTCTTCTGTTTGCCCTTCTACCGAAATAAACACCCTTTTCATCGCGGGCGGCCTCCCAGCAGGTTTTTCTCCCAGATGTCACCCATCCCATATTCGTCGATCCACCTTTCGAGCTCTTCGGGGTCCTGGCGTTCGAATGTAGAACGCCCCTCAACCCGATCAACAACGATGATGTCCTTGGGATCAAATTGATTGACTAAGGTGACAGACTGGGTGGAGACAATGACCTGGGTGCGAGTTGACGCGCTGCGTAACAGGGCGGCCAACAGGGTGATAGCGTAGGGATGTAGTCCCAATTCTGGCTCGTCGATCAAGATCGTCTCGGGCGGTTTCGGCATAAGCAGCAATGTGGCCATGCAGATGAACCGCAAGGTGCCATCGGAGAGGGCATGGGCGTTGAAGTACATGTCGGAGCCCTTTTCCCTCCATTCTAGCCGGATTCTGTCGGGATTCAGTCGGCTGGGTTCGAGATCGAAATCGTCAAAGAAAGGCGCGATCAAACGAACCGTCGCGATGATCTTCTTGTAGTGGGCGGGGTGTTGTTCTTGCAACAGGTAAAGGAAAGCGGCCAGATTGGACGCATCGTGGCGGAGGTCCGCATTATCATTGATGTCACCCAGGGCTTTCATGCGAGCTGAGGCGCTGGTGTCGTGAAAATGATAAACGCGCCAACTGCGCATCGAGCGGAGTACGTGTGCGACGACAGTTGTGTGAGACTGTCTCTCCACCTCGTCTGGGAGATTGCTCTCCCTGTGTCCTTGCCCCAACAATTCGTCATATAGTTTGTCTGGATATTGTTCTTTGTCGTGGAACCAACAACGCTCATTTGCGAAGACCAAGCTGTCGTCTGCCGTGGGTGCGAGAACGCACTCGTACCCGTTTCGACCGAAGTTCAGCTCAATCTGGATCTCGTCTGTGGTCTTCTGGCCGAAGTGAAGCAATGTGTTGGCCCCGCCGGCCTTTCCTACGTGCACCTGTAGGTTCTGCTTGACGATGTCGTTTACCAGCTCGAAGACTGAAATCAGATTGCTTTTTCCCGCGCCGTTGGGCCCGATCAGGACGTTTAGAGAAGCAAACTTCAAATCTAGATTGCGAATGGATTTGTAGCCTGCGATACGGATACGGTCTAGGGCGCTCATTCTTTGATCTCCATGATTACGTCCTCACCTCTTCTGCTGTGACTTGTCTCATCTCAATTATATATGCAACCGTCACTTGATGGTAGCTTGGGCCGCTAGAACCAGTGATTCGAGATTTGACGGTCAGCATGCCGAGTAGCCGCCGCAGAAGGCGTATCGAGGTGTGCTGGCCGACCAAGAATCACACTTCGATACGGCTGACGCCTACTCAGCATGAATCTTGGGCGGCCAGCACGCGAATCCGCGTCAAATCTCGAGTTGCTGCGCTAGAACCGCGGGCCAATCGTACAGAACTCGGACACGGCGATTTCTTCCTCTGTGAGGCCGTAGAGGCGGTAGACGATTTGGTCGATGAGGTCGTTCGTCCCAACCGCTCTGGCCGGTCTCCCGACCGCGCCAGCGCCCCCAGCCGGCCAGTGCAAGCGCCGACAGCAACTGCCCAGCAACCAGGGTTGCCGCAACCAGGGTTGCCGCAACCAAGGTTGCCACCCTCCAACTCCGCCAAGAAGGCCTCATGCTACGCCAGTGAATAGCCCGATGCACAGCATGGCAGCTCATACCTCTTCAAGATCTCCACCGACCGCGCCACAAGCTCGGCAGCCTCCCCAGTGCGCTCCAACGAGCTGTGAAGCACCACCGCCAGGTTGAACAGCCGCGCTGCCTCTCCGGCCACAGCGCCAACCTCTCGCGTAATCTGAATCGCCTGCTGCAGCATCTCCACTGTGCGCTTCGGCTCTCCCCGTTGCCAGTAGATGTAGCCGATGTTGTTGAGGGTGGCGGCCTCGCCGGCGCGATCCCCCACCTGGCGGCGGATGGGCAGGGCCTGGTTGTAGTAGTCCAGCGCCTGCTGCTTCTCGCCCAGGGCGGTATACACCCGTCCGATGTTGTTGAGGGTGGTGGCTTCGCCGGCGCGATCACTCACCTGGTGCCAGATGGGCAGGGCCTGGTTGTAGAAGTCCAGCGCCTTTTGCTTCTCCCCCAGGGCGTCATACACCCTGGCTAGGTTGTTCAGCAAGGCCCCCCGCTCCTTCTCCGCCACCGCCTCGGCCGGCAGCGCCAACAGTGCCGAGACCCACCCGATGTGCGCCTCGTGTCGCCCTCGCAGACTGAGGAACTCTTTCACGCCGTGGTAGAAGTCCAGCGCCCGCTCCGGGCCGGCCTCCCACGCCCACCCCCAGCCATGCACCACCTGCTCCCAGAACAGCTCGCCGGCCGGCCAGCTCTCCCCCGCCAACCACTGATAGTAGGCCGCGTGCGCCTCCATCGGCTCGGCCGGCTCCTCCGCCTGGCGCAGCAGGGTCAGCACGTATGCCCGCAGCAGGCTGTGCTGCCGGAACACCGGCTGCCCCACGGCCTCGGCCTCGGCCGGCAGCCGGTCCTCGGCGCGTACCAGGAGCCCGCGCCGCTGCAACGCCCGCGCCGCATCCTCGGCGGTCTCCAGGTCCTCGTCCCCCCACACCGCCGCCAGGGCCGGCAGGTCGAAGGGGGCGGCGGCGAAGGCGCCCAGGGCGCGGAAGCGGCGCTGCAGGTCGTCGTCCAAGCCGGCGTAGCTGAGGGCCAGGCAGGCCTCCACGCTGGCCTGGCGGGTCTCCCGCCCTTCCAGCTTCAGGATGTCGAGGGAGGGCTTCTGCTTCAGCCGCTCGGCCAACCAGGGCAGGTCGGCCGGCCCGTTGTCGCACAAGCGCGCCCCCAGGTCCAGCGCCAGCGGCAGCCCCTCCACCAGGTCCACCACCTCGCGCGCCGCCGGCTCGTATTCCCCCAGCTCGCCCAGGATATTGGCCACCAGCTCCACGGCCTCCTCCTGGGGCAGCACATCCAGCCGCTCCACAAAGCTGCCCAGCGCACGGCACAAAGCCAGATCGCGGCTCGTGATGAGGACGGCGCGGTCCGGGGGCACCACCTCTTGCAGCAGCCGGCGGCCCACGTCCACCTCCCACACGTCGTCGAGGACGACGAGGAGCCGGCCGCGTTGGGCGAGGGTGGCCTGCACGGTGGCGGCGCGGCGCTCGGGGCGGGGCTCGTCTTTGAGGTCGAGGCCCAGGTCCAGGGCGACGCTGTCCACGACGTCGGACAGGCGCGCTTGCCAGCCGACGTCGATCCACAGGACGCCGGCGGGGAACTGCTCTTGCAGGTCGCGGCCGAGTCTCTGGGCCAGGGTGGTTTTGCCGATGCCGCCCATGCCCTGGACGGCAGCGCTGATGGCGACGTCTTCGCCCTGGGCGAGTTTCTGGGCGAGTTCGTCCAACTGCTGAGTGCGGCCGGCGAAGGTGTCGGGTGGGGGTGGGGCGTGGAGAGAGCGGGGCTTTTCCGGTTCGGAGAAGATCTGCGCCCTGTCGATCCGCACCTGGTCGCCGTGGATAACTTGATCGCGGCTGATGAAGTCGCCGCCGCCGGTGTCGATGCTGCCACCCACGTGGGCACCGCCGCCGGTATCAGTTTGGGTGACGGTTTGCTTGTCGCCGCGCACTTCGTCGCCGTGGACGTGTTTGTCGCGTCCGACGGCGTCACCCTCAATGTCTACTTCGTCGGCTGCGATGTCCACGCCGCCTTGGCGGCCGGCGGGGGTGGGTTCGTTTTCGCCGAAGAGGCCGATGATGTCGGCGACGAAGCCGACGGCGCCCAGGACGGCGGCTACGGCGACGAAGATGAGGATGGCCGTCTGGTAGGATAGTTGGGGCATGATGACCAGGGTGAAGATGGTGGCCACGAGGGCCAGGGCCAGGATGGTGCCGGCGAGGGTTTTGCGGCTTGGGTTCATGTCAGGTTGTTCCTAGGTGTTTGTGGGCTGGATGGGTGGCTGGGAGCCTGGCAGGCCCGCCGCGAGTTCCAGGCGGCCAAACAGCCGCCGCCTTCCACTCACGGCTACGGTTTCCGCACTCCCGATGGGAGTTCAACCGTTTGAGCTCGCAGAGCGGCGAAATTCGTAGCCCGGAGTGGAGCGCTGTTTGCGGAACTCCGGGCGGCCTGCTATGGCGAGTTTGCGCCACAAGAGCGCGGGACGCCCGTCGGCACGACGGACGTCGTCCCTGGCGAGCGGGGGGTGGGTCGTTGCGCTGGATCATGGGCGCTCACCTTCCACGACGGCGATTTCTTCTTCTGTGAGGCCGTAGAGGCGGTAGACGATTTGGTCGATGAGGTTGTCGGTGGCGGCGATGCGTTGGGTTAGGGTTTTGTAGGCGGGGTGGTGCCGGCGGTAGACGTCGAGGAGGGGCGGGGTGACGCTGGTTTTGCCGGCCAGCATGCCGGCGAAGGCGGCGAAGCAGTCTGCGTCCCAGCCGAGGCTTTCGTCCAGGTGGCGGGTGGAGCGGCTCTCCGGGTCGACGTAGGGCCGGCAGGCGGGGTCCTTGGCCAGCGACTGTTCCCACTTGCCGTGCTCACTCAGATCCTCGAAGATGCTCGGAGCCGTGACCTCCTCGAGGTCTTCCCAGAAGGCGTCGACGCGCTGTTGCTTCTGCTTGTGCATGGCCATCATTTGCTCGGCGAGGTGGGCCAGCAGGTCGTGGACGACGTCGCTTTTCTCTTCTGCGCCGGTGGCACCGGGCTGGAAGGCGAGGAATTCGCCGTCGTCATTCTTGGGCAGCAGCGCCTCGACCTCCGCCAGTAGGGTTTCGTGCTCGTCTTCTTCGCAGAGGCCGATCAGTTCGGCCGCGAAACGCTCGCGCTCGGCCTCCGGCGTGGAGAAGTGGATAAGACGAATCGGCAGTAGATTGAAGTGGCTAACTCTTAACTTTGGAAATAGCTCGTCCTTTTCGCTAAACTTCTCGCGGAACCAAAATACAAGAAGCTTAGACGCTAGGGCTGATAAAACATATAGAGTATTTACAGTCTGACTACTCTGCAGCGCAATATAGACACCTCTATCTACAACGAAACGCTCTTGGAGTAGTACCACATTGAAGCGAACTCCAAGTATTTCTCTCAGGAGCAGCCTTTTACCTCTAAAAAAACGAGGTTCCCTTGGTTCCGATAACCACGCTCCATAGCTGATCCAAGTTTTTTGATCCCAATTAACTTCATACCTCTGGATGTGTTTACCTTCTAGCAAAGGCACAAATGTATCATCTTTCTTGTGATCGGCATGAAAAACTCGATTGCGAATCTGCTGATCAGTATGCTTGGTATGATGATATGGACCGATCCCCCGAACTGTTTCATATAACTCAGACAGTGGTATTGAATGGCGTTCTACGGTGCGAATCAGACCCGCTGTGGAGCTCTCAGCATATAAAATATATCCTTCATCTGCTCTCATATTGCTTGGTTTGCTCTTCCGATCTACATTCACTTGCCCTGTCTCTTCAAGATGGCCGCGTGCAAAATCAAGGTGGGAACCCCGATGCGACTTGCGCACTACAACAACCAAGTGCTCTGCCCCCACTTCAGGAAAGGCAGATCGAGGGGTGTGTAGTAGTGAAACCGGCTGATTCTCAACGAGCACAAGTCGTCGAATCTTAGGCGTACGGTAGTTTGCTATCCAGGAATCTGGCACAATCATTCCCAGACGACAATGGTTTTGAAGGAGGTACAAAGATCTCTCTAAAAATAGCGTATACAAATCAACTTGATACTCAGCTGTCCTTGTAGTGCTCTTAAAAAACCTAACCAGTTCTTCATTGCCAGGTTCGCGCCCTATATTAACCCAAGGCGGATTCCCCACTACCGCATCAAACCCACCCTCTTCCTTCCACCTCGCGCGCTCCAGGTCGATGAAGACCTCAGGGAACTCCAGGTCCCAGTGGAAGAAGCGCTTCTCCTCGTACAGCGCGCGGGTCCGCTCCACCACCTGGCGGTAGGGCCGGCTCAGTTCCTCGGGATCGGCCTGCATGGCTTCGGCGCCGTAGAGGGCCAGGAACTCCACGGCCCGCTCCACGCCGAAGTGCTGGGCCACGTGGACGTCCAGGAGCTGCTTGAAGGGCTTGGCCTGTCGCTCGAAATCGTCGAAGAGGGTCCGGCTCTCGTGCACCTGCTCCACCGTCACGTCGGCGATGCCGGCCAGGGTCTGCATCAGGCTGGTGGCTTGCAGCAAGCCCACGAAGGGGCCGGTGAGGAACGTCGTCTGCCCGTCGGGCGTGGCGGCCCCCATTTCTTCTTCTACGTCCTGGGCCATGGCGCCGATGAGGCTGTTGCCCAGGCGCAGGTGGTGGTTGAGGAAACTGAGGGGCGCGCCCAGGGTGAAGCAGTCGAGCCACAGGCTGACCTTGGCCAACTCCACCGCCATGGGGTTCAGGTCCACGCCGTAGATGCAGCGCTTGAGCACGTGGCGCTTGAGGAGCGTGACGTCGGTCAGGCGCGCCGGATCGACGGTGACCTGTTGGCGTTCCAGCTCCTCCAGAATCGAGCGGCGCATGCGCTGGAAGAAGACGCCCAGGAAGGGGAAGCCGTCGAGGAAGCGCACCAGCCGGTCGGTCACGTAGTCGACGGCCTCGACCAGGAAATGGCCGCTGCCCATGGCGGGATCCAGGATTTTGACGTCGAAGAGGTCGTAGAGGACGTCGCCGGCGATGTCGTGCAGAACGGCCGGCTCGTCGGGTGTGACGCCCTCGACTTCGCGCTTGCGCTTGATGCGGGTGTGGAAGCGGCGCTCGGCGTCCTGCAGGCGGGGGCGCAGCGCGTCCAGCTTCTCGTCCAGCACCGGCCCGACGGTGTGGCGCACGATGTACTTGACGATGTAGTCGGGCGTGTAGTAGGAGCCGGTGGCCTTGCGCTCGCGGCGGTCGTTCTCCAGGTAGACGGCGCCACGGGGGAAGGTGCGCTCGGCGGCGTTGGTGCCGCGCCCGTGGGTGAGGATCTTGCGCCCGTCGCGCACGGCTTCGGCGTAGGGCACCACCTCCTCGGTGCGCTTGCCCTCGACGACGGCCATCTTCTCGGCCGCCACGCGCACCTTGAACTCCAGCAGCCCCTCGTAGATGGAGCCGAGCTGGCGCACGCCCAGGCTCTTGTAGTCGATGAAGCCCAGGTCGAGGCGCTTGGGATCGATGTCGCGGGCCAGCCGGTCGAGGCCCAGGGCCAGGTAACGATCGGGGAGCCTGGTGCGCTCCAGGAAGCGGGCCGCCTGGGCCTCGCGGCTCACATCGTCCTCGTCGGGCGCGGTGATGAAGAGCCCGCCGTTGTAGATGGGCACATTGCGCGCCGCTTTGCCGCGGTCGATTACGGCGAACAGATCCAGCAGGCGGTCGTAGAGTGTGTCCTCGCCGGCGGGCGGGAGATGGTCGGCGTAGGCCAGCTCCAAGCGCGCCGCGACCTGATCTTCCAGCGGGCCGGCCTCTTCGGCGATTTCTTCCTTGAGCCGGCGCAGGCTGATCTGGTAGTAGCCGCGTACCTCGCGGACGGGGAGCAGGTCGCGGCTTTCGGCGTAGAGCAGGAAGAGCAGGCGGTAGAGGAAGGTGAGCGTGCCCTCATAGACGAGCTGAAGCTGCGCTTCGCGCTCGTCCTCGGGGAGTGCCAGCAGGGCGTCCGCCCCTCCCAGTCCGGGCCTGGTGCCCAGTCCGGGCCTGGGGACCAGGCCGGCGATAAACCCCTGGGCGAAGTGCGGGAAGATCTTCTCGAAGACGCGCTCCTTCAGGCGCTCGCCCAGCTCGCGGGCGTAGGCCTGGCTCTCCTCCATCAGCCAGTCCAGGAAGGTCAGCTCGCGCGCTGTAGACCCTAAAGGTTTCCGCAAACCTTTAGGGTCTGAGTACGGGGCGAAGGCCTGGGCGCGGAAGAAGAGGTAGAAGTAGCGGAAGGCCTCGCCGGGATCGGGAGAGGCCAGGGTCTCTTCCAGGTTGATTTCGTAGTAGTTGGTGGCGCGGGAGTGGGCGCGGGCGCTGTAGAGGCGCCAGATTTTGCCGTTGGTCACGATGCCCCAATCGGCGGTGCCGGCGTCGAGGAGCGAGACCACCTGGGCGCCAGGGTTCTCTTCCGGCCGCTCGTCGTCGCGGCTGGTGCCTTTGCCGTCCAGGTAGCGGTTCCACGGGTACGCCAACGCGAAGGCGCGCACCTGGTCTGAGTCGTCGGTGTACAGGCGGAAGTCGGCTGCGGTGCCGCCAGAGCCGGGGGCCACCCGAAAGCCGAGGGTTTCCAGCAGCGGGCGGATCAGGTTCTGCCGTGTTGTGGCGGCGTCCTCGCCGGCGAAGCGCCGGCGGGCCTGGGCGAAGTCTCCCCGCACCTGGCGGAAGGCGCGGTTGCGGTCCGCGGCCTCCCAGGCGGGGTCTTCCGGCAGGCGCTGGTTCAGGTAGTAGTCGGAGAAGAGGGCGCGGTTGTTGAACAGCGGCTCGGACCATTCGGCGACGGTGTAGGCGCTGCTCAGCTTGTCGTACTGGGCGTAGGGGTCGGGCCGGCCCCCGGCATCGAACTCGGTGAGGGTGAAGCGGCGCAGCACGCGCAGATGCACCCGATCCGGATCGCGACGATCCACCGAGAGCACGCGAGGCCGAACGATGATGCCGCGGCGGGAGGGGCCGTTGTCGGTCAGACCAGGCAGCTCGCGCTCCAGCAGGACGAAGTCGATGCGCACGTAGTCATCGGTCAGCACGAGGAGGAAGTTGTCTCCGTATTTGCGAAAAGCGCGGGCTAGCCCGCGGGTGTGGGCGACGGTGACGGAGGTGAGCTCGAACAGGTAGACCTGGAGGGCGCCGGCTTCGACGCTGGTCAGCCGCTCGACGCGGCGGGTGGCGTTGGTGAGGGTGGTGTTGAGCTGAAGCGCCTGGGGCGTCATCGGCCGGCGCTCGTCGGCCGGGTAGCCGAGGTCGGTGAAGAAGCCGGCTAGTTGGTCGGCCGAGGAGAGGGCCTGGATGTGCCGGCGGGTCAGGCGTCTATCGTCGCGCAGCGAAGCGGACATGGTTACGCGCTCCTAAGTGAGTTCAGTATTCAAGTCAGGTGACCGGCACTTCCTCAACTTTGTTTTGGCATCAACCAGCCAGGGTTTCAGGTGCCGGCAAGCTACGTGACCGCCGTCGAACAAGTGCCGGTCACCTCAGCGCAGAAACACAAAACAGCCGCAGCCGGCACGCCCCACGCGCACACAACCGCGGCTCTCTCGAAAACGCTGGACTTATCAGCAAAAACAAAAGCCGGCATGCTCTCACGTCCGTGTAACGAGCTTGCTACGTGCCGGGCAAGGTTTAGTCAGTGGCTCGAACGAAGCTCGCAATCTCAAAGCTACTCAAAGACGACGTGCGTATTGTAACATAATCGGCCGGCCTCCACAAGCAGACGATCTCAAGAAACCCTCAAAATCCGGTCCACCAGAGAGTCGCGGATCAACAGAAAAACGCGGATCGGTTGCCCCCCTGATCCGCGCCTTTCAGCTCATCCGCGGCCCTAAACATCCGCCGCCGGCAACCTTCGGCCAACCTCGGGATTGCCATCGCTCCGTGTGGCGCTTTGGGACTGCTCGTGGTCCAGTATCAGAACAGGAAAAGATTCCATGACCATACCCTACACCATCGACAAATACCACCTCAAGAACAACGACTGCAAATACGTGGCGCGCGTGCAGTCCAGGAGCACTGCCGAGACAGACGAAATCGTCGATCACATCCTGGCTCGCGGCTCCACCCTCACCCGCAGCGACGTTATCGCCGTGTTGAGCCTGATGCGCGACGTCTGCATTGACCCTGATCCTGGACGGCCGGCGTACCGCGCCCACGAACACCCGTCGCTGGACCGGCCCCTCGCCCGCGAAGAGTATACCGCAGCCCTGAAACTGGCCCAGAAGTACGGACTGAAGCGCTTGGACCAGCGCCGGCGCGTCGCCTGGCTCGAATTCTAGTTTGGAGAGCGCACACCAAACCCGTTCGTAGTAGCGGGTTCACTAGCAACCGGACACTTTGGTCAGACCCTAAGGGTTTCGGGCGACACCTTATGGAGCAGGATGGATTTTGAATGCAAGCGGGCTTCTCTGACAGCTCGTTTGGAAACCCTTAGGGTCTTTTCCGGGGAACTGTCCGGTAGCTAGGGGTCAGACTTCAGTTGGGACCCTCGCTTACAGCGAGCCGAAGTACAGCTGAGATAGCTCGGCCTCGCCGGCCGTCCCGGTCTCGATCTGTTGCCGGAGCTTCTCGGCCTCGACTTCCGGCGGCGCCTCCAGGTCCCGATCGAAGAGCCAGCCAAGCAGGCCGGCCTCGCGAGGCGG
>JAANWY010000200.1 GCA_018263655.1 Anaerolineales bacterium
GGCCCCGTCGGGCCGATGGGTGGTGCACCGTAGCTGAGCCGGACCCTCACCCAGATCGCTCCGGGCCCGCGCTGAGGTATGTTGAACTGCGGGAAGAAGAACTGTGAAGCTCGCTTGACGTTGGTCCAGTCAGCCGGGTAGCCGTTGCACTGACCGCGTGTCCCGGGCGCAACATCGCACTGGACCGCCATTTCGTGGTCTTCCCAGTCGCCATCTCCGTCGAAGTCCACCCAGCCTCGGATGTAGATGCGCCGGTCCGCCGCCATGCCGTACCGCGCCGCGCCTTCCCCAGAGGTACTGACGAGAATGGGCAGCCTGACCAGGTTCCCGGAGAGATACCACTCCTCCAGGAAGACGCCGTCATCAAATTCATCGAGATCGGGGATGTTGGCCTCCGACTCCGTGTCAGCATCGAGGCCGAGCCACTCCCGAGTCGGGTCGCAGTGGAACGCCCCGTCATTGGCAGCAGTCGTGGGGTACGGCGGATCCTCCGCGTCGCCGAAGTCTGCGGGAACTTCGGTGTCCTCGGCGGCTGTGTTGTTGTCGAGATTGGGGTCCGTCTCGTTGCCCGCCACTTCGGCTGTGTTGGTGATCACGCCGACCGCCTCACAGCCGGCCGCGACGACGAGCGTCACCGATGTACTCTCACCAGCCGCTAGGTCGCCGACGTCGCATTCGACTGTGCCAGAGGCCGTCTCCGTGCAGCCGGCGCCCGAAATGAACCTGGCTCCCGGCGGCAGCGTGTCCGTGATCGCGACGCCACTAGCATCCGACGGGCCGCTGTTGGTAACATCCAAGGTGTAGGTGAGTTCGCTGCCGGCTATCACCGGGTCTGGATCGTCGGCCTTGGAGATCGACAGATCCGTCTGTCGGATGACGCCTGTCTCCTCCGTTGCGGTGTTATCGCTGGGGTCCGGATCCTCTTCGTTAGCCGCGACTTCAGCCGTGTTCGAGATGGTGCCACCGTCCGGCAACGAGGGGGCTAGAGCAACGACAATCTCCGCAGTCGCTGAAGCGCCGGCGGCTACGTCGCCCAACTCACACGTCACGGTACCGCCAGCCTCGCTGCAGCTTCCCTGACTGGGTGTAGCGGAGTCGAAAGTTGCACCGTCTGGCAGCGTGTCCGTGATCGTGACGCCACTGGCGTCGGAGGGACCGTCATTGCTGACTGTGAGGCTGTAGGTCAAGCTGTCGCCCGCGACTGCCGGATCCGGATCGCCTGTCTTGGCGATCGATAGATCCGCCTGTCTAACGATTGTGGTCTCCTCGGTAGCAGCGTTGTCGCTCATGTCGGGGTCTGGCAGGTCGCCGGTCACCTCAGCAGTGTTGGTAAACGTTGCCCCGTCTGCCAAGGAGGGGTCCAAGGTGATGCCAAGTTCCACTGTCGCCGACTCGCCGACGGTGAGAGTGCCCAGCTCACAAGTGACGGTGCCGCCGGCTTCGCTGCAGCTCCCCTGGCTCGGCGTGGCGGAGTCAAAGGTTGCGCCGGCCGGCAGGGGGTCGGTGATTGTAACGCCCGGGGCGTCGAAGGGTCCATCGTTGGTCACCGAGAGGGTATAAGTCAAGCTCTCGCCGGCGATCGCGGGATCGGGAGCACCCGTCTTGGTGATTGCAAGGTCCGCCACCTCTTCGGGGGCGAAGACGGTCGCGCCAATCTGGAACGTACCATCAGGCGCCTGAGCCGCAGCCCCCAGATTGCCAACGACGGTCTCAATGGCACCTGTGTTGACGTTGATGGTGACCAACTCCCCGGTCACAGAGTTAACGGTGTACCAGGTTCCTGTAGGTGACCGGACAAGTGTGCCCGCCCTAAGTAGACTGCCTGGGGCACCCACGATGGTAGCTGTGGCATCTGCCGGGTTGATGCTGATCAGTGAGTTAGCCGAGGTGATCGCGAAGAAGGCGCCAGTGTCAGGGTCCCACTCGAGAGATGCCGAAGCGAACCCGGTGTTCCCCACTTCCGTAACGGCGCCGGTGGCAACGTCTACCGTGGACAAGGCGCCGCCCGGCCACTCCACAACATAGAGCGTTATTCCATCTGGGCTGAAGGCAATCCCGCGTCCATCCAGCTGTCGGTCAGTCTGGACGACTTTCGTTGCCTCGCCGGTGATGACGTCCACTGCGACTACGAAGTCCTCGCCTATCGCCACGTCTCTGAACAGGCCGAAAAGTGTTCCCGCCGAAAACTCCGTGCCGGCCGGGCCAGGAACGGTTCCTCTGGCCTCTGCCATAGCTGATACCCCGGATTGGAAACCCGAAGGCCCAACCACCGTCGCCAACCCTGTCGCCGTATCGATCTTGATTAGCGCGTGATGAGCATTGTCGTGCCCAAACAGAGCGTACGGTCCTGGGCTCTGCGCTCCAACTGAGGATGCGAGCATCAGGATTGACATCAGAGCCGTCACGAACCCAATTAGTACAAGCTTTCTGAACGTCGGTTTCATACACTACCTCCTCGCTTCGTGTTGTGAGTTTGTCCCCAGAGGTCTGGGGCGTTGCAGTACGCGCGAAAATCGTGTCGAGGCTAGCCTCTCGACAAGGTTGGTCATCAGAGCCGGGGGCATCGGTCGGGAGACCTCGCCCAGCTTTGGATCGCCTGTCGGACTAGTTGCCGGTTCACGTGTCAACAGCTACGTGCTGCTGTGTCAACATGAAAAGGTGCTACCTCCTGAGCAGGGATGACAAGTGGGGCACCGCTAGTATATCAGAGTCACTGCCGGCTGTCAAACACTTCCCGTCCGATGCAGCAATTCGAGATTTGATGCGAATCCGCGTGCTGACCGTCCAAGAAGCATACTGAGTAGGTGTCAGCCGTATCGAAGTGTGCTTCTTGGACGGTCAGCACACCTCGATACGCCTTCTTCGAGCGGCTACTCGGCATGCTGACCGCCAAATCTCGAATTGCTGCGTCCGATGTTGACGCTTCCGCTGTCCAGTGTTACAATAGATTAGGGGGATTCGTAACTGAATAGGCTGCTGCCCTCGCAGTTGAGAAATGCGAAAAGATGCAGGTCTATTCTTGATCCAACCGGTATACTACATGTTGTATGAGAAGTGAACGAACGCCACGAAGTTTCAGACAACATCAGAGATATTCTTGATAACCTGCCCACCAAGCCCGGCGTCTACCTTCTGCAGGATGAGTCGGGCAAGATTCTTTATGTGGGCAAGGCCGTCAACCTGCGCGCCCGGGTGCGGTCGTACTTCCATAAGTCCGCCAGCCTGAGCCCGAAAGTTCGCCGGCTGGTGGATCACGTGGCCGGCATCGACTTCATCGTCACAGAGTCAGAGCTCGAGGCGCTGATCCTGGAAATGAACTTGATCAAGCGCCACCAGCCGCGCTACAATGTGCGACTGAAGGACGACAAGCGCTATCCGTACATCAAGGTTACCTGGCAGGACGATTTCCCGAAGGTGTACGTCACGCGGCGGATGCGTCAGGACGGCGCGCGGTATTACGGACCATTCACAGCAGCCTGGGCCGTGTACCAAACGTTGCACACGCTGCGTAGCGTGTTCCCATATCTCACCTGCAATCGGAACATCATGGGCGAGGATGAACGAGCGTGCCTTTACTATCATATCGGACTGTGCCAGGCTCCCTGCATTGGTGAAGTGAACCGCAAGGAATATCGTGCGATGATTCAGGGACTGTGCGATTTTCTCGAAGGCAAAACAGAACACGTCGTTCAAGAGCTGCGGCAGGAAATGCAGGAAGCGGCCGAGGGTCTAGAATTCGAACGCGCGGCGGCCGTGCGTGACAAACTGCGAGCCATAGAACGTGTCATCGAACGCCAGAAGGTGGTCTCGCCAGAATTGGCCGATCAGGACGTCATCGCCCTGGCCCGGGACGACAGCCAGGCATGCGTGCAGGTGTTCTTCATCCGCAGCGGGAAGCTCATCGGGCGTGAGTACTTCATGCTGGAAGGCGCCGAAGATGAGGAGGCCCGCGATGTCATGACCTCCTTCGTCAAGCAGTTCTACGACGAAGCGGCGACCATCCCGCCGGAAATTCTCGTCCAGGATGAGATCGACGAGGCGCTCATCATCGAGTCTTGGCTGCACGACATGCGGGGGGACAAAGTCGTGATAGGCGTGCCGGACGATGGTCAGGGCCAGGCCCTAGTCGAGATGGCGGCCGAGAATGCAGCCGAGACACTGCGGGCGCTGGGTGCTCAGTGGCATGTCGATGAGGGCAAGCAAGTGACCGGCGTCGCGGAGCTGCAAGAAGCGTTGGAGATGGAGCGCCCGCCGGCCCGCATCGAATGCTACGATATTTCCAACAT
The DNA here is from genome assembly GCA_018263655.1 of Anaerolineales bacterium. Classification (GTDB taxonomy): domain Bacteria; phylum Chloroflexota; class Anaerolineae; order Epilineales; family JAANWY01; genus JAANWY01. The sequence goes on from JAANWY010000200.1 coordinate 4,287, forward strand.
CCAGGGGACAGCGGCCACCGGTAGCATGGTCGTCTTCGCCAAAGGCGCACCGCGCAAGAGTGACTACCGACGGTTCAAGATCCGCAACGTGGAAGGCGCCGACGATTATGCGATGATGCAGGAAGTGCTGCGCCGGCGCTTCCGTCGCCTTGTGGCCCGCAAAGAACAGGATGTCGTCCCGATCACCAAAGCCGACGGTCCCCACGCCGCGCCAGAAGCCGATGCGTGGAGCATCACACCTGACCTGGTCGTCATCGACGGTGGGAAGGGGCAGCTAAACGCAGCTCTAGACGTTATGCAGGAGCTAGGTGTAGACCACATCCCGGTTGTCGGCTTGGCAAAGAAGAAAGAGGAAATCTTCAAACCGGGCGATCCCGACCCCATCATGCTGCCTCGCGATTCTCAGGCACTCTTCTTAGTACAGCGCGCGAGAGACGAGGCCCACCGGTTCGCGCTCAACTACCACCGCCGGCTACGGCGTAAGCAGGGGGTAGCCTCGATTCTGGAAGAGGTTCCAGGAATCGGCCCGAAGCGCCGGCAGTCCTTGCTAAAGGCCTTCGGCTCTGTGGAGGACGTGCGTAAGGCCTCGCTGGATGAGCTTTTGGCAGTGCCTGGTATGACGCGGCCGGCCGCCGAGAATCTCAAGGCCTATTTGTGAGGGGGTGACCCATGCCTGATCAAGCACAGTTCCCAGGTCAATATCCAGACGAAAAGGTCATATTCCTACTGCGGCGCCATTGGTTCATCCTTATGATGTGGCTGGTACCCCCCGTCATCCTGTTTCTCGTAACAGTGGGCGTCGGCGTCGGAATTGGCCTAGCGCTGCCACTCACAACGCCGATATGGGTCGGCGTGATCCTCCTGTTGTCAATAGGTCCCCTCGGGCTAGCTGTGTGGCGCTTTCTGGATTGGGAGAACGACCATTACATCTTGACTGACCGTCGCATTCTGCACATCGAGCGCGTCTATTTCTTGTTCGAGAGCCGAGAAGAAGCTGGTCTGAACAGGATCCAGGATGTCACTATCCAAATGCCGTCCCTGGCAGCCAACTTGCTCTACTTTGGCGACGTCGAGATCGAGACAGCGGGCACGGCCGGACAGATCCAGTTCAAGTCTGTGGCTAAGCCGCGCAAGGTCCAACGGCTCATCTTCAAGCAAGCGGGCCTTCCAGAACCGGGCACGAGAGAGTCAGAGGAGTGGCAACCCGATAGAATTCGCATCTTGCGTCCCTTGGAAGCATTCACCCGGATGCTCTACGCGGTTGTACCGCAAGACGGGCGGGTAGTGGTCTGGCGCAAACACTGGTTTGTATTGTTCACGAAGATGATGCGGCCATTGTTAGCCGCCCTACTGCTCCTCGTGGTATGGATCGCCATCATATCATCCTCGGTGCCAGCGCCGCTTCAGTTTGCGCCCGAGAGAGTCATCAAGGTGATGCCTGGCATATTGCTCCTCATCCTGGCCGGCTGGATGGCGTGGATCACCATCGACTGGCATAACGATCTGTACATCCTGACAGACAAGCACGTCATCGATATCGAGAAGCGGCCTTTTACTCTGGAATTTCGCCGCGAAGCGAATCTGGGGATGATCCAGAACGTGAGCTACGAACAGCCGTCGTTCGTTGCCAAACTCTTGGGCTTCGGCAACACGCGGCTGGAGACGGCCGGCACCATGGGCGAATTCACCTTCGATAGCATTGCCAACCCCCACGAGGTACAAGAGGAAATCACACGACGCTTGGATCAGTTCCGCCAGCGCAGTCAGCTCAATCGGCCCGAGCCGGCGCCGAGAACCCGCGAGGAACTGGAAGCGATGCTTCGGGAAATCCTCGGCGACGAGTACGACATAGCACCCCGCCGGCCTGGAAGCCAGAGCTAGTGGACCATTTCAGAAGCCTGGGGCTCCACAAGCGATGCTCAAGCCCTAGGCTCGTATACGAAGCCCTACGGACTGTATGTAGCTCGAAGAGCCTTTGTATATGAGCCTGGTCGTTCACGGCCAGGCGGTGGGCTGAGGTGTAGGGGAGACATCGGGGCCGCACGCAGCTTGGGAGACCTCGTCTAGCTTTAGCGAGTGGCGTAGGGGGACATCGGGGCCGCACGCGGCTTGGGAGACTTCGTCCAGCTTCAGGCCGGGAGACCTCGTCCAGCTTCAGGTGGGGAGACCTCGTCCAGGCTCATATACGAAGCCCTACAGACTGTATGTAGCTCGAAGAGCTTTGTATATGAGCCTGGTCGTTCACGGCCAGGCGGTGGGCTGAGGTGTAGGGGAGACATCGGGGCCGCACGCAGCTTGGGAGACTTCGTCCAGCTTCAGGCCGGGAGACCTCGTCCAGCTTCAGGTGGGGAGACCTCGTCCAGGCTCATATACGAAGCCCTACAGACTGT
>JAANWY010000201.1 GCA_018263655.1 Anaerolineales bacterium
AGCGACGTCCTGAGTTCATCGAAGGGGGTGCGGCTTGTTCGAAGAACCGTCGCAACCCCGCACCCTTCGATACGGTCTCCACTTCGTTTCGACCTACTCAGGATGCTAGTCCTGAGGGACTTCCAGGGAAATAAACCTCCCAAAAACGGCCTATTTCCCCTGGAAATCTTTAGGTTTTTGGGAGGTTTTAAATTCTGGAATCCCCTGATACCTCCTGAACGGTTACTACTTATTTTTGGAGTGGCTACCTTGACAATGTCAAGCTACTCAGTGCGTGCCTGCATAAGAATAGACCGGTAGCCGGGCGATTGCCTGAGCAGTTACACAGCTTTTAGTACGCAGCAGCGGGTCACCGGACCCGCGTTGTCCGTTTTAGGGGAGCGTATCATGACGGCAGAGACGGTACAGCGGATTGTCGAGAATGTTGAACGGGTGATTGTGGGCAAGGCGGATGTTATTGAATTGCTCATGGTGGCTCTCCTCAGCGAAGGGCACGTGCTCCTCGAAGACGTTCCAGGTATCGGAAAGACAACCCTCGCCAAGGCCCTGGCTCGTTCGCTCGATTGCTCCTTTAAGCGCATCCAGTTCACCCCCGATCTCTTGCCCAGTGATGTGACGGGCATTCAGTGGTTCAACCAGAAAGAGCAGGAATTCGAGTTCCGGGCCGGCCCCGTCATCTCTCAAATTGTGCTGACCGACGAGATCAACCGCGCAACACCGCGTACGCAGTCAGCGCTGTTGGAGGCCATGCAGGAACGGCAGATTACGGTTGACGGAGAGACGTTGGCTCTCCCTCGCCCCTTCATGGTCCTCGCCACGCAGAACCCCATCGAGCTTGAGGGAACCTTCCCGCTCCCAGAGGCCCAAATCGATCGCTTCTTGATGCGCGTCGCGTTGGGCTATCCGACTGAGGCCGAGGAACATGACATTCTGCTCCGTTACGAACGCGAAGATCCGCTAGAGGGCCTGGAACCTGTTGTGGAGGCCGGCCAAATCCTCGAAATGCGGGATGCTGTACGACGCGTCGGTGTCGCCGACGCGGTCCGTTCCTATCTGGTCGATGTCGCGCGCGGGACGCGCCGCAATCCGGCTGTGGAACTGGGCGTCAGTCCCCGGGGAACGCTCGCGCTCTATCGGACCTCTCAGGCTCTGGCCACCCTGCGGGGTCGAGACTTCGTAATCCCCGACGACGTGAAACATCTGGCGCCCTCCGTGTTAACTCACCGCCTCATCATCAGCAGCGAAACACGCCTGCGTGGCCGAACGGCGGAGGAAGTGGTGAGCGACATCGTAGAGCAAGTACCGGTGCCGGTTGAAGAAGGTGTTTAGTGGTTCTTGGCAGAAATACTCCACCAGTTCGCTCGCTAGGGATCGCCAGATCCCTGGCAAAAGCCCGCTGCAAGCAGGAGAAATCGGCGCTCCAGACGGGGATCTGACGATCCCCTTTGAACGAGTAACTGGGGAAGGATTTATGCCGAGCACCATTAGTATCCACTCAGATGGTGGGAATCCTTGCGAAGGTTTGCCGATAGGTTCCGGGCTGATGGGGCTCCGTCCGTCAAGACCCATTGTCGACTCCCCGTTGCCATCGCAAGGGTAGCTGAACGCTTCACGCATGTTTAACGAAGATTGGATCTGGATCATTATCCTGCTCTTGCTCCTGGGAGCGATCCTGGGGCAAAGCGCATTGATCTTGATCCCCATCCTGCTGGGGATCGTCATCCTCATTGGTTGGCTGTGGAACCGTTTTGTGCTGCGCCGGACGACGTACGAGCGCGTGTTCAGTGAGCGGCGGCTGTTCGCCGGCGAAACTCTCCACATGTCTGTCTCGATCTCGAACACCAAGCCACTGCCTGTTCCCTGGCTCCAGATGGAAGACCTGTTTCCGGCCGAGTTATCGATTGCTGATCGCAAGCTGGCATCATCGAGCATCCCCCGCCGACATATCTTGAATCATGTCGCGTCGCTGGGGCCGTACGAGCGCGTGCGCTGGAAATATGAGATTGCGTGCGACGCTCGCGGCTTCTACTTCTTCGGGCCGGCATCGTTGTCGGCCGGCGACATCTTCGGCGTATTCGGTCAAAACAAGACCGTCGAGACTGTCGATCGCCTCATCGTCTACCCCAGAGTCGCCGAACTGCCGGAGCTGGGGTTCCCGGGCAAGGAACCTTTCGGTGAGCAGACGGCGCAACAGCGTATTTTCGAGGACCCCAGTCGCACCATCGGCGTGCGCGAGTATCGCCCCGAGGACTCGCTGCGGCGCGTTCATTGGAAGGCCACCGCTCGCCAGGGCGACCTGCAGGTGAAAGTCTATGAACCGACGATCACACAGCAGTTGGTCGTCTTCCTGAACGTGGCCACCTACGCTCAACCCTGGTTGGGGGTCGACCGGCGACGTCAGGAACACACCATCAGCATCGCAGCGTCGACGGCCCTCCATGCGACGAAGCGCAAGTTCGCTGTTGGCTTGATCGCCAACGGCAGCGTACCGAACTCAGATCAGCCGATCAAAGTCTTGCCCAGCCGCGCCCCCGACCAGTTGACACACATCTTGGAAGCGCTAGCGGCGGTGACTGGTTTTGCGAGGAGCAAGGTTGATGAGTTGTTGAAGGCCGGCAGTCCAGAGTTGGCGTGGGGGGCGACCTTTGTCGTTGTCACCGCCGTTGTAACGGATGACTTGCTAGGGGAGATGATGCGGCTCCGCGACGCCGGCCGGCGGCTGGTGCTGGTTTCCACTGATCCCAACTACGAGAGCGACAGCCCGTCGGGGATCACCGTCTATCACCTGCCCAGCATCGCGTTGGATTTCGCCGGCGCGTGGGGAGAGGGGGCCCACGAAGCGCCGCAGGAGGACACACCGGACGACGACGCGATTTTCAGAGGTCGGTGGGACGGGAGTGGAGTGCCGTCGTGATACCGCGGGACGCCGGGACGCCACTCCGGCTTCGCCTCCGTAGCTGACTACGAACCTAGATTGCGATTTATCGAGACTGAGAATTCATTGCGCGCGATGAGCCAACAGACATCATCTTTGGCAAATTTCAATTGGCGCCGAGAATTGCTCGTCGTCTCCGTGGCAGCCATGGAGGTGACCTGGCTGGCCGGCTGGATCAGGATCCTGCTGGGGGTTGACGAAACGGCCGGCATAGTCACAGTCTGGCTGAGCACGATCGTCCTCTATTTCGTTGCCATGACGACGGCCCGCATGCTGATTCAACGTCCCACCCCGCGCCTCGACTGGATCATCGGCGGCCTGGTTTTCGTAAGTACGTTAGCATTCGTCAATCTCAATTTGTACCCCCAATTCAGCCTCTTCAATCCACGCTGGTTAGCCACATTGATTGGCAACATCACCGGCGGGTTCCAGACGTGGCCCCGGGAAATCACGGGAGTGTTCATCGGGTTCTTCATCTGGTTCCGGGGTCTGCGCCTACCTCGCCAGCGCGTGGCCGGCATCCGAACGACGTGGCGACGGGTCAAGGTGGGGCTAGTCATGATGGTTGCCCTGGCTGTGGCTGCCATCGAGTTCCCCATCGACGCCGGCGGCATCATCCTCACATACTTCGCCGTGAGCTTAAGTGCGCTTGCCCTCTCGCGCATCGAGGAGACTGCGCGCGCCGATATGGGCGCCGCTTCGCCCTTCGGCCGCAAGTGGCTGATGACGCTGGCCGCGGCGCTGCTCGTCGTCGGGGTGATGGCGCTGATCGCCACCAATATCGTGACTGTCGAAATGCTACGCACGGTGCTGAGACCGTTAACCCTCGTCGCGGAGACTGTACTGTCAGCTGTGGCGATACTGGCTGGGCTTCTGGCCCAGTATGTTCTCTTCCCCATCTTCATGGCTCTATTCAAGCGCTTCTTCCCCGAGGGGCTAGACATGGAGTTTTTGCAGGAATTCCAGCAACAGCAAGAGTCCCTACAAGAACCAGAAGTGGGGAGAGGTGAGCGTGTTTTGCCCAGCGCTGAGTTTCTCAACGCGTTGCGGGTCGTTGGCCTCACGTTGCTTGTGCTGATTGTGCTGTGGTTCGTGATCCACTCCTTCCGGCGGTGGCGGCGGGCGCGCGAAACGGCCGGCGGGGTTCGGGAAACCGCGAGACCGGCCGGGAGCCTCGCCGGCGACATGCTCGGCTATGTGCGGGACCAGTGGCAACGCTTGCGGGAAGCGGCGGACCTACGCCGGCTACTCCAACGGCGCGGCGCCGGCTCGGTCCGTGCCATCTACGCCAATCTGCTGACGTTGCTGGCGGCTGCGGGTCACCGACGGCGCGCTGGCCAGACACCGTACGAATTCGAACCGACGGCGGAGCAAGTACTGCCGGCGCACGAGACTGAAATTGGCACAATCACCGAGGCCTACGTACGAGCGCGCTACGGTGAGTGGGACATCGACGACGAAGAACTCCGGCGCCTGCGCAGTGCATGGCGTCAGGTGCGCGCCGGCGGTGATGAACTCGGGAGCATGGGTGAGGAGACCTCGTCCAACCCTAGAGAATAGTGCGAAAAGTAGGGGCGGCCGCGTGCTCGCCGAAGGTCTCCTGACCGAGCCCCATTCGCCTCGGTCAGGAGACCTTCGGCGAGCAAAAGGCTGTTTCTGAACCGAATTTAACATTGTCGAGTTACATACAGAACGCAAGTACAATCAGAGGAGATTATGCCCAAATTCATTTTTGTCACCGGCGGTGTCGTGAGCGGACTTGGCAAAGGCGTCACGGCTGCCGCCATCGGTCGCATTCTCAAGGCCCGGGGTATCA
>JAANWY010000202.1 GCA_018263655.1 Anaerolineales bacterium
CANNGGCCACCCGCCTGCTGGCCACCCGCCTGCTGGCCGATGGCAAGGGCCACTTCTCCACTCGCCTGGCTGAAGAATTCGCTGGCCTGCGCATCCAGCAGATCGGAAGAGCCCACGTGGCTTGGGAAGACCAGGAACTCACGCTCCCGGTACCCGAGCTCTCCGCCCGCGCGGACCCCGGGACCGATCAGGTCACGGGCCGGGCGCCGGCCGGCGCCGAACTGTCCGTCACCGTCTACGACCAGGCTGCGCGCCGCCGGCGCTGGTACGACGTCACCGCCGATGCCAGCGGACGCTACGCGCTGAACCTGGCCGGCAGTGTAGACATCAACCCCGACGACGACGGGTCCGTGATCTACAAGACGGCCGAGGGCCATCAGCTCGTAGCGGAGTTCCGGGTGCCGCNCGTGGAGCTGGAAGTAGGCGGCCACCGGATCAGTGGCCGCGGCGCCGAACGCGCCGGCGTCAGCGTGGAACTCGTGGCCGGCGATGGAACAACCAAAGCCACAGCGCAAACGACGGTCGANACACGCGGTGACTTCGCCGTCGAGATGGAAGCCGGCGGAGAGGTTGTGCCCGTAATGGCCGGCGACACAGTCAGCGTCACCGTTGGCGAGGAGCAGGTTTCGATCGACGTACCGGCGCTCACCGTGCACCTGGACCCGGACCAGGAGCGGGTGACGGGCCACGGGCCGCCTGGCCAGCTGCTGGAAGTCTCGCTCGCAGCCGGCGAAATTCGTCTAACCGAAGAAGTCACACCTGACGCTGATGGCGTGTACAGTCTGGACGCCCGGGGGCGGGCCGACATCCAGGCCGGCGCCCGCGCCACCGTTAACTACACGACGGCCAACGAACACACGCTGACCGTGCAGAACCACCTCGCGCAGGTCACCGTTCAGGCCGGCACTTACTACATCCGTGGCACGACGGACCCGGAAACGGCCGTCGACGTACGCGTCTACAACGCTGGCGGCCAGTTGAAGGATTGGGCGCACATGACGGCCAGCCAGAGCGGGGGTTTCAGTGCGTACACCGCTGCTGACTGTCGCACGCCGGTCGTCATCCAGTCAGGAGATGTGATCTCTGTCACAACCCCTGAGGAAGAGGTCCACCTGACCGTGCCCGAGCTGGCCGTCGAGCTCGATGCCGAAGCCGATCGGCTTACGGGCGCCGGCCCGCCTGGCGCCACCGTCGAGGTCAACCTCTCGGCGAGCGACGGCTCGAGCCGCGACGCGATCACCGTCGGCGAAGATGGGCGCTTCAGCATCAGCTACGCGCCCGACATCGATGTGGGCCCAGGTGACAGTGCCACCGTGTCCTTCTCTCACCCGGCCGGCCACGAGACCTTCGCTCGGGCCAACGTGCCCGAGTTCTCGGCCGCCATCGGCGGCGCCGTCCTGCGGGGCGCCATCGGGCCGCTGCGGACGGCGGATGTGGCGCTGCGCGACGGCCAGGGGGCGCTGAAGGCCGAGACCACGGTCACCGGCGACCACAACGGCGATTTCGGCCTGGTGCTCCGCGACGAGGCCGGCCAGCGCGTGCCGATCGAGGCCGGCGACGGGCTGGAAGTTGAGGCCGGTGGCACGACCTACCGCCTGCAGGTTCCGCCCCTCATGTTGACGATCGACCCCGCCGGCCCGACGGTGTCCGGCGCCACCCGGCCAGACACCACCGTCACCCTGATATTCGTCACCCACAGCCGTTTCTACGTCGACTACCCGGTGACGGCTGATTCAGATGGGCACTTCGCGGCAACCTTCGATCCTGCCATCGCCATCCAGGCCGGCGATTGGGTCAGCGCCAGAATCTCCACGCCGGAGGGGTTCAAGGCCTCCACGTTCTGGAAGGCGCCCAAGCTGATCGCGCACGCCGGCACCAACTACGTAGAGGTCGATGGGGCTCCCCGCACGCCGGTGACGGTGACGCTGCAGAGCGAGGCCGGCGCCCTCCGGGCAACCGCGCACAGCGACCCCGACGACGAGGAAGACTTCTTCTTCACAACCGACGGCCAGCCCGTCACGATTGAAGCGGGGGACCGCATCACGCTGGAACAGGCAGAGGCGAGCGAGGTCACGACAATGACGGTGCCGGCGCTGACGGTGGCTCTCGCGCCGGCGTCCAGCGCGGTGCACGGGGTCGGGCCGGCCGGCGGCACGGTCTTCGTCACCGCCACCGGCACCGGGGGTGAGGGCTCCAGCAACGAATCGGTCCCGGTGTGGGCCGACGGCACTTACACAGCGCGCTTGGCCGGCCTTAACTTCGGGCCAGGGGCGTCGGCCAGCGTGGCCTACACCGATCCCGAGACGGGCCACCGGACGATCCGTGAGACCTACCGCGGCTGGTTCCGCGCCCGCATCGGGGGGCGCACCGTCGAGGTGCGGGCTGATCCGCTTTCCGAGGTCACGCTCACGCTGCGCGGGGCTCGGGGGGCGACGAAAAGTGAAGTTGGCGCGCAGGTCGACCATCGCGGCCGCGCCGGCATCGAGTTGGAGAAGACGGACGGGACGCCGGCCATCGTTCAGGCTGGCGATCAGATCGAACTGCTGGCGGCCGGCGGCGCGACGGAACTGACGGTTCCACAGGTATCGCTGAGCGTAGATGTTGCTGCGGATCGGGTGGTGGGGGTCGTTCCGGAATTCGGGGCAACCTCAGTAACGCTGTCGACCGCCCATGGGTGCACGTACGATCGCGAGCCCGCGCCGGCTCCGGATGGCCGTTTCCAGGCCGATTTCTCACCTCAGGCCGACATCGGCCCTGGCGACAGGGTGACCCTTCGGTATACGACGCCCGCCGGCCACGAGCTCGAGGTGCAACGCGCGATACACGGCCTTTATCTGCCCCTGATTGCCGGCGACTGATCCTCTTCTTCGTAAAACGTAATGCGTAAAACGTATTTGCCGCTGTGGCAAACGCATTACGCTTTACGTTTCACCTTCGCGCTCTTGACTAAATGACGTTGACTGCACGGCCGCCCAGGGGCAGGGGGTGACGTTCTACGATCTGAGCGGCACGATACTCGCCGGTTGAGCCTCCAAATCTACATCGGCCAGCACATCGGCTAACGCTGTTTCAACAAGGCCCATTGCCCGGCGCAAGCGTCGGCCCACCTCCAATAAATCCCCCCTGGGGGAAATGCTGGCTGCAGAATCGTTGGGTCTTTGACGATTACTCCAATCCACCGTATAAGGGGATTCCAGAATTTACCCTCCCCAACTTAGGTCACGGGGGGTGAACTCACTGCGTTCGGCGCCGGCCTACGACCAATCCCAGAACCAATAGGCGAGACCCTTCCACTCCCCCCAGCGCTCGAAGGCGGCTTCAACTTCGGCCGGCCCCACCCGTTCCCCGTCATACCATTCGTGCGAGACCATCTTCACGGCCCAGGAGTCCACCGGGATGAAGTTATAGCGACCCAGTATCATCAACAGGTTGGCCGCCGCGTAGCTGCCGACCCCCTTGATGGCCAACAAACGCTTGCGGAGCTCGGTCGTCGGGATGTCGTCTACCTTGAGCGATTCCACATCGAGAGCGCCTGACGCCACTTCACGTGCCAGTTCGAGCACGTAGGGCGAACGATAGCCTAGCTTCGCCGTTGACCGCAGTGTCTCCTCGTCCGCACTCGCCAATTGGTCGGGCGTCGGGAACGCATGGCGGGCCGGATCGGCCGGCAAGGGATCGCCGAACTGCGACACGATTGCCTCGACCATGCGGATGGTGCCGGCCCAGCTCGTATTGGTGGTCAGGATTGTTTTCACGACATCCTCGAAGAGGGTGGGCGAACGCAACACACGCCCCTGCGCCTCGCGTTCGACGCGGGCCAACTTCACTTCATCGCGTGCCAGGGCGTAGAAGTCAGAGAAGTCCTGATCCAACCCCAGCATCCACGTCACCTTGTGCGCGATCTCGTCGCGTTCAGCCGCGCTCAGTGTATCGTCTACTTCGACAGCCACGCCGCCGGCAGCCTCTCGAACGCGCAACGCCACCACCCGTCCTGAACCCAGCCGATCAACATACGTCAATCCGCTGGCGTCACCACCCTCCTCAAAAGGAGCCAGCCTGACCCAGCCGTGCGATTGCGCGACGGCCGATAGTGAGAATGGTGCATGAGGCGCCATCTCGAATCTCATTGCAGTACCTCTCTGCCCTGCATCTTCTCAATATATGGGGGGACATGTAGGACGATTTGGTAAATCGTCGGGTCGAAATACCATTTCGACCTACATAGCCCCGAAATATTGAGATGATACTCTGCCCTCAATGCAGTGCTCAAGTGCGTAGGTAACCGTTCAGGTGGTCTTGAAAACAGACGCATAAGGTGACCGGCACTTGCGAAATCGGTCCAAGGACGAGCACACCAGGATCGGTGCAGCCACCTACCGTTGAAAATCGATTTGGAAGTGCCGGTCACCTGAACGCTTACGTGCGCAGTTCCACGACGTCACCGTCGCGAAGGACGTAGTCACGTGACACCATTTGTCCGTCGTGCGCGACGCTGCCCCAGACCCGGGCGGATTTCAAGTTGTCGAGGAAATCGCGGTGGACCTTGCCGGCCAACTCTTCGACAGTGCTCCCTTTGCGCAGCATAAAGGGGGCATCAAGATCGGCCGGCTTCCCGGGCGCTTTCGAGTAGACGCGAATGATCCCGAGCTGTTCAAACACAATCCGCTTCAGGCGGTCGAAGTTTCGGCCAGTCTCCGCAGAGATGCGGATCAGTGGCCAGTCACCCTCGAGCAATTCCAAGAAGAGCTCGAAGATCTCATCTGAACTCTCATCATCGTTCTTGTTGACGAGCACCAAGAGCGGGACGAAGCTGAGGCGCCGGTCCTCGTTGGACCGATGTTTCAAGTGGTGGGGCACAATTCGGTTCTCGCGTAGCACAGCGACAGCTTTCTCGATCTGCTGCACGGGATACGTCTGCAGATCGATAACTAGCAGGACCAGGTCTGCTCGTCGAATCAGATCCATAAATTCTGGCTCTACATACTCGCGGTTCAATGGCGGCGTATCTACCAGCTGGATCTGGATGTCTTCAAATGGCATCATGCCCGGCGTGGGTTTCCAGGTCGAGTAAGGGGCAGCGGACACCTCCGGGGTGGCGTTGGTAAGAGCGGTGACCAGCGCCGATTTCCCGACATTGGCCGGGCCGACAAGGACGATCTGACCGGCGCCTTCTCTGTCGATACGGAACGGCGATTCATACCTGGCGGCCCCCTTCTTGGTTTGGGCCGCGCTCTTCATCTTGGACAACTTCCGGCGCAGGTCAGCCCGAAGTTTGTCCGTCCCCTTGTGCTTAGGAACCGTACTGATTAGCTCTTCGAGTAGGGAGATTTTCTCCTCGGGTGACCTGGCGGCTCGAAATCGCTCGTCGACTTCGTAATACTCTGGAGGTAGATTCGTTGGCATGGTTACCCAATCGCTTCCACTCTCTAAGTCTCAGTTTGTGGTCCGCACACGCTCTTTGCCATGACGGATCAGCACAGTATAATAATGGCAGCGTGTCAATTTCTACTGTCAGTAGTGACTACTCAGGCTTACCAAGACTAGCATCCTGAGTAGCGCGAAACAGCGTTGAGCGCGTATCGAAGGGTGCGGGTTTGTGAAGTCTCGTCGCGCGGCTCGCACCCCCTTCGACAGGCTCAGGACGTCGCTTCGATACGACCTCCGCTGCGCTTCGGCCTACTCAGGATGCTCACCTGAGTAGTTACTGTCAGTATACACCAGCCGGCGCTGAAAATCAATGGCTCATCGTTCTGGAGTTTCCCTATAAGTCCTTTGTCTCAGCGGCTGTGGCGCCTAGAGGCAAGGCCGAACCCCTAAGACCTGAAACAAGTTTCAGCCTCCTGGACGCTCGAACTTGTTCGAGGTATGTACGTTTCACAAGTGACACAACTTGACATCCTAGTTATGGGGAAACTCCGGTTCATCGTAAACAATCACAGGAGGCGAAATGATGAAGCAAACGAAACACTGGCGTCAGAACACTGATCGCATTCGGAGCGTCCTGAGCCGCGACCGCGTCGGCCTGATCACCGACATCGATGGCACGCTCAGCTCCATTGCACCGACGCCGGAGGCCGCGCAGGTGCTGCCGGCCGGCCGCGACGCCCTGGCAGCCCTCGTCGACCGAATCTTCGTCGCGGCCATATCGGGCCGGGCCGCCGAGGACGCCCGCCGCATGGTGGGCGTCGAAGGGATGACGTACGTTGGGAATCACGGTATGGAGCGCTGGACGCCGGCCGGCCTGAAACTAACGCCCGAAGTCGAAGACTACGTCGACGCCATCTCCGACTTACTGCGATACGCCGAGGCCGCACTGGACCTGGCTGGCATCATCGTCGAAGACAAGGGCAGCACTGGCTCGATCCACTACCGGCAATGCGACGATCCCGAAACAGCCCGGCAGGCGATTTTGGATGCGGTACGAACGCCGGCGGACTGCGCCGGCCTGGGCATCACGCAGGGCAGGCGCGTCATCGAGGTCCGACCCCCGCTGGCCTACGACAAGGGTACCGCCGTCCAATCACTCATCGACGACCATCGACTTACCGGCGTCCTCTACCCGGGTGATGACACCACCGACGTCGACGCGTTCCGCGCGATTCAAGCGTGGCGTGCCGAAACAGACGGCGCCGGGCTCGCTCTGGGGGCCATTGGCCCAGAAACACCCGATGCTGTCGCGAAGACCGCCGATCTCCATCTGGCCGGCGTGGAGGATGTAGCCGCGTTTCTGAGGTGGCTGGTGGGTGAACTCGACACAGCCTAGTAGTGCTCGGCATAAATAAGTCACCAGTTGCCCATCGAAATCACGGCCAGCATCCCGAGTAGGCCGGAACATAGTGGAGGCCGTATCGAGGGGTGCGGGTTCAGGATAGTACGGTACTTAGGTTCGA